>DAOLDI010000308.1:0-3681 GCA_035327445.1 Cyclobacteriaceae bacterium
AAATCCATGGGATACTTTTGAAACTATCTTTACACTTGGTTCTGTGCACAAGTGTACTGTAATCAATAAGAATGATAAAGGTGCTGTTCTTGAGTTGCCTTACGGGCTAGAAGGTTTCTGTGCCGCCAAAAACCTGGTAAAGGAAGATGGCAGCAAGGTAGAAGCTGGTGAAGCAGTTGAATTTAAGGTGCTTGAGTTTTCTAAAGATGATAAGCGCATATTACTTTCGCATAAATCAGTTTGGTCTAGCGAAGAGGATGTGCAAGCCAAGAAGAAAGCTGCACCTGCTAAGACCAAGACCATTGATAAGATTAACAAGGAAGTTGAAAAAGATACCCTTGGAGATCTTGAGGCATTGAGCTCTTTAAAAGAGAAAATGTCTGGTCCTAAATCAGAATAATTTAATAGGCTTAGGCGTTGGTGAATCCAATGCCTAATGCCTTACTGGTCTCGTGGCCGAGTGGCTAGGCTGAGCTCTGCAAAAGCTCCTACAGCGGTTCGAATCCGCTCGAGACCTCAGATGAGATTAGCCCCGACAGAGTCGGGGTTTTTTCATGCCCTGGAGCGAAAAAAATACATTTAAAGGAGCATCAGCGTATGAAAAAATTTTACGACAGCAAGAAGCTATTCGATTTTGAAGCGCCTCATTCAGGATCAGCGAAGCTAATCCGCTCCACACCTCCCATGAGATTAAGCCCGACAGAGTCGGTTTTTTTTATTTGAAGCAGCTGAAGATTTATGGATTTAAAAAGACGTCAAAAAAACCTTTGTTAGAAGCATTATGAAGAAGCAGGCTTGCCAGTAAGGGTATTGTGGGGTAATAAACTTTGCTATACCCAAATCTGCGTATTTTATCATTCTGAAATCAAAGTAGATACAATAGGTTAAATAATTTTGTTTCATTGCATTTAATTAATAATCTAGGTGATGATTAATGATTTTAAAATGAATAATTCTTTTTTGTTGGTTGCATGTATTACCCTGTTTGCAAATATCGCTGCAGCACAAAACAGGTTTTATTATAAACATTATGATTTGAACGATGCTGAAAACCGGGTTTTTATACAGCGCAATGCAGATAACCTGGGAAGCATTTTGATTGATGCTTACCTGAAGGGAAAAATTAAAGGCTATGCCTTTGACTACAAAGAAGAAGTGTTGAAGTATGCAGATTTGCCTGAGGATGAAAAACCCAATGCCTGGAAAGCTGATGTCACTTACTACTTTGGTGATCTGGTTGCCTATCAGGATAAATTTTATTCCACAGAGATTGATTACCTATTGAATGACATACCACCTGATCGCAGTCCCTTTTGGTTTGAATATGAATTGAATGGAGATATACTTAGCAGACGCTATAGTTTTCCTTTATTGGCTGATACACTAAGCAAAAAGGACTTTCTTCAAAGGATGACGATTGAGGATTTTTTATTTGCCGAGCCCTGGCAACCTGATACCTATTATTATCATGGTGATCTGGTGAATTACCGGGGCAATATTTTTGAAGCCATGTGGGATAATCATGATGAAATACCCGGCTATGGAGAGAATTGGGTAGGAAAATCAAGCAGCTTTGGCTTTAAAGGTAAATTTGATATCAGCGGATTCAGAATTTTGTTTACTGAAGTAAATGGAAGAGAAGTGCCTCAGCTGATAAGTCCCTTGTTTTTTGATCATACGTATTACCTTAATATTGCTTTTATTCATTTTTATGCAGACGAAGTACTTCAGTACTTGCAAAATAATCCGGGCTCTCTTTTATACCAATCAACACAAGCCTTCATTGCAGACAACACTTATTATTTTGCCGATGATCAGGCGCAGATAGCCACACTGAAATCAATGCAGGAAAACATCATCAATAAAAAATTAAAGCTTAACAAGAAGAAAACAAGCAGTATAGCAGTTAAATTATTCAGCAATGCAAGTGCTGAAGAATTTGATCAAATGCTCTGGACTATTTTTCAGGATATGCGCACACAAGAGCTCGTCATCAGTTACAGAAAATTTTTTGCGGGTTTAGATCCAATAGGAGCGTACCCTGTTTTGAGTATACCCGCAAAGTCGTGGCAGAAAGTAATGAAACACAAACCACTTGCACTTTATACTTATGCAGATGCTTTGAATGATACCGGCAAATTCTTTCCGAAGTTTGAGCATGAAGAACTTACTATTGATTCTGTTGAAATCCCATTGAAAAAGTTACCTGCAGCTAATAAGAAAGTTCAGTATATAAGCTGGCTTGAAAGTCAAAGGGTTTCATTTATAACATCATCAGATGATATCTATAATGAATTTGCAGCGCTGTGGAATTGGATTTACCAACAATCACAGCAAGGTGTTATCAAAAATAATACAGCATTTTATACGCCCTTTAATTGGGAGTTTAATTGGAGCGGAACACAGCTCAAGTTCAGGTATGATAAGCTTATTGAGTTGGATAGTAATTTTTCTCTACTCGGTATAACTGAAGAAAGAAAACTTCCTGAAAAGCATGAAGGTGCCAAACTGGAATACCTGGCTATTGAATACAAGCGAGAGGTTCACTTAAACGGCAGGCAAAGTATTACTCCATTAAGTGTTCAAATTGGTCTTGCTGTTCCTTTTTCAGCCGAAGGGGATTCTGAAGAAGAAGGTTCTGTAGACCAATTATATTACTACACCTTTACCTGGCCTGATTTATTAGCGGCAAACT
Source organism: Cyclobacteriaceae bacterium (assembly GCA_035327445.1). Classification (GTDB taxonomy): domain Bacteria; phylum Bacteroidota; class Bacteroidia; order Cytophagales; family Cyclobacteriaceae; genus DAOLDI01. Next base: position 2,696 of record DAOLDI010000308.1, read on the forward strand.
CTGCAGAAGCGCCTGCTATTTACAAGCACTTCTTAAACCAGGTCAAAGCCGCTGAATTAAAATTCACAAGTGCTGATGCAGTTTATGGTTTAATAGGTAATTAAGTTTGCTGCTGAGGTTTTTTCTTTATTGTTTCTTGATAAAGATAAAATCACCGCCTTCATCGCCTGCGCCTTGTATAACGCCAAACTGTGGTACCGTAGGGCTGTTGTTCATAACAGGTTCATACATGCGTGAGAACAGGGAAGAGGCAGGTAAATAATCCTGGTTATTTTCTTCCAGTACTTTTAGTAAAAATCTTAAAAAGAAACTTTGATCAGGCACTTCAGTAAGGTTACCACTGGTAATGGCCTTTCTGCTTTTATCTTTGTAAAGTTCAAATACTTTACGCGTATCCATGGCAGTTACAGAGCGTGTTTTAAAAATACTTCCACCAAAACAAGCATCGGTAATTAATAAAGTGTGCTTGGCAGGAACAGCCGATACATAATCTTTGATGGTACTGTTGGCAATCCAGTCGGCACGTGAAGTTGTTTTAGCATTAGAGGGTAACCAAAAGCCAAAGTCTGTTGCTTTATCATAAAAGCCATGGCCTGCATAAAAGATCAGCAGATTATCTCTTTCACCTACCGATTGTGTTAGTTTATCAAAAGCATTGATGATATCCTCGCGTGTAGGATTTTTGAGTAAGTGTGTATTTTCTTCCGGGAAAGCATAATACTTATTGAGGATTTCTTTCAACTTAGCTGCATCCTTTACGGGCTTATCCAGGTTAGGCAATTGCGCACCTGCAAATTGATATTCTGATACCCCGATAATGAGCGCATGATACCTGGGAATATTAGACACACCTAATTGTGTTTGTGTATCAATAACAGGCGTAGTCTGCGCTACTACCTCGCGCAGCGGTTCAGTATAATCAACAGTTACTGTATTGCTGCGACCGCTGATACTTTGGGCAATTAAATCTGTATTGCCCAGCAGGC
>DAOLDI010000309.1:0-3679 GCA_035327445.1 Cyclobacteriaceae bacterium
CATACGATTTCAATTCGTTCAAGGACTTGCTGGGAATAACCGATGGCAATTTAGCGGCTAACCTGAAAGCATTGGAGAAAGAAAAATATGTTTCGGTGTCTAAATCTTTTGTAGAGCGCAAACCCAAAACAAAATACAAGGCTACAGAAAAGGGCCGGAATGCTTTCAAGCGACATCTTGATGCACTCGAAGCTTTAATTAAACAGCAAAAGCTTTAAAAATTTTATTATTTTACTTTGATTTTAAAAGTACTTTTAAATAATCAATAACTATGGAAACTAATCAAAACACAAATTTATTCGATCGGCTTAATCACTGGCTGAAAGAATCCATCACAATTAAACTCCTTTCAATAGGATTTTTAATACTCATTCTGCTTATTCCATCAAGCTGGATCAAAAACCTGATAGAGGAACGGCAACAGAGAGCAGAATCTGTGATAAATGAAATTTCTGATAAATGGTCTGGCAGTCAAAATATATCCGGGCCCGTACTTGTTATACCCTACAAGCATCAAGAAACTATCTACACTAACAAGGAAAAAGAAAAAATAGAGATCAGAGAAAGTACACGTAGAGTTTACTTTTTACCAGATCAACTTCACATAAACGGAAATGTAAACCCTATAATCAGACATCGTGGAATTTTTGATGCAGTAGTTTACACATCTGAAATTGAAATACATGCAGAATTCAAAATGCCTGATTTTAACAAACTTGAAATTAATGAAAATCAGGTGCTTTGGAATGAGGCTAAGGTTATTTCAGCTATAAGCGACCTCCGGGGAATTACGGCTGATCCTGTCATACTTGCAGGTAAGCAGACTTTACACACAGAGCCCACCAACAATGTTGGTATCATGATAAAAAATTTCACAAATGAGGTTACTGAAGTTTTCGCTCAGAAAGATCCATACGCATTCAATTATTCAGGAAATGGAATTACAAGTCAACTCAACTGGAATAGCGGAGAAGATTTTGAAAACAATTTCAGCATCAATCTGCAACTAAAAGGCAGCAACAGGTTGAGTTTTATACCTACAGGAAAAACCACTACTGTATCTCTTAAAGGTTCCTGGGAAGACCCAAGCTTTGAGGGTACATTTCTGCCTGAAGATTATACCATCAGCGAAAAACAATTTAGCGCCAACTGGAAAATACTGCACTATAACAGGGCACTGGACCAACAATGGACGGAAGAAAATTTGAAACTAGGTGGAAATGAATTTGGTCTTAAACTACTTCTGCCGGTTGACCAATATCAAAAAAGCATACGCACATCAAAATATAGTCATCTAATTATTTTACTGACTTTCATTGCACTTTTCCTGGTCGAGATTATTCAAAAGGTAAGAATCCACCCATTCCAATATATACTCATCGGTGCTGCACTTATTATTTATTACTCATTATTGCTAAGTCTATCTGAACAAATTGGTTACAATATGTCGTATTTCATATCTGGTCTGGCAACTGCTTTACTGATAAGTACTTATTCATTTACCTTTTTAAGACAGCGAAAACTTGTTTGGCTGCTCGCATCTTTGCTAATGCTATTCTACTCATTCATCTTTATTATCATTATACAGCAAGACTTTTCACTACTCATTGGTAGCATTGGACTCTTTATCATGGTAGCTACATTGATGTATTTCAGTCGGAAGGTAGATTGGTACAAAACGACTTGATAATTCGGGTTTATAAAACACTATGTACAGGCTCTTATACTTAATGGCATCTCTAAAAACCATTCTTTTATCGACCTCATCCCTTCACCCTTCTCCAATGGAGAAGGGGACATTGAGTTTTTAGAGATGCCCTTGAGAATAGTTTTGGATGTGAATGTTTGTATTATTTCAAATAATCTTATCTGTAACAGATTTCCTTAAAACTGCAGTACAAGCAATTTTCCAATCGCTCGGTTTGCTTGAAGGGAATTTCTGGATTATAAATTTCTTCCATCATCTCAAGCAAATGATGGGTAAACTCTGGCAACAGCTCGCGCGCATCTGTAATGGTTGCGCCATTAAATTTTAAACCAAACTTAAATTCAGGATTAAACAAATCGCTGCGACTGAGCAGGCCGGGTAAAATTTTATAATCATTACCGGCCTTACCTGCATACAACAAGGCATACATCAATACCTGGAATGCAGCCTTGTTCACTTTGCCATCCCGCATAAACAAATCTGCCAGTTCACCTTTGTGTGCAGCTACATCTTTTCCGGTTTTGTAATCCACTATGCGCAACACATCATCCTTCAAATCCACCCGGTCGATAATGCCCCTTAATTGTACTTTATCTTTTCCATTTTTAAGATTCAAGGATATACTGAAATTCTTCTCTTCCAAACCTACTATGTTGAAAGGCGCATAGGCTTTATCCAGTTTCAAAACTTGCTTGGCAAAGCGATAGACAATTTCTTTCACAATCAATTGCTGCCCTTCATAAGTCATCTGCTTTCCTTCCAGGTGCTTGTACTTAGCCTGAAAAGCCTTATCGATATAAGTGTTTAGTAATTTCTCCTGCTTTTCAATGACTGATGCCTCAATCGTTTTCTCACCCAAAGCTTTTTTCAGATCCTCGTAGAAAAATTCCATACACCTGTGCAGGATATCACCCAATATGCGTGCATCCAAATCATCTTCCACTTCATCTGTCTCCTTAATTTTTTCAATGTGTTTGAAATAAAATCTTAAGCTGCACTCCAGGTAATCAGTCAGGTTGGTGGGATAAAAAGCGCGGTCAGCCACATGCGATTCGAAATACATGGCCAGTTTTTTCTGCACCTGTTCATTTTTAGCAATGCTAATGGCCTGTGCCTGTTGCGGATTCACCCCTGTACTCAAGACATGTTCTTGCACGGGCAAAGCACTCTCGTACATCAATTGCTGCAGGTACCTACTCTTCTCTCCTCCGCCAAGTTTATCTGCTTCCGTATTGTAAAAAAGATGAATGTTATTGGCGCGCTGCAATGACCGATAAAAATGATACGCCTGTATCGCATCGGCATGCTCAACAGAAGGCAGTCCATAGGCTTTTCTGATATTGTATGGAATGTAGGAATTGCCACTGCTGCCGGCAGGCCAGTTGCCTTCGTTCATCGATAAAACAAAAACATTCTTGAAATCGATGCTACGGGTTTCCAGTACACCCATTACCTGGATACCTTTTAAGGGTTCGGCAACAAAAGGAATGCGCTGTGTGCGGCACAACTGCCTGAACAATCTTTGAAAACTGCGCAGGTCATGCACTTCATCTCCTATTACATCATGTATGCGGTTGAGTTGTTTGTACAAATGAAAAATATACTCTTTATCAACCGAACTTATTTGCTTTTGCGCTGCCACAAAATTCAAAACCTCGCGCAGGTAGTTAAGCGTATCTGCCGTATTAACAATGCTGAATATCTTTTTAAATAAATCTACCTCCTGAAAGAAATCTTCAGCAATACTGGTTCTGTTCTCTTTGTTGATGTGATGCAGCAGCTCGGGCGACTTCACTCTTTCTATCGCCTGCATGTAAGGATGCGTTAAAATGGTTTGCACCTTGCGGTGGTCAAAATGGTTTTGCTTTACACCAACTTGCAATTCAATCAATTGCTCAAGCAATTGGTAAGCCGCGCTGGCCATGAGCGGATAACCCATGGTTACGTTGATGTGCTTCACAACCGGGGCTA
>DAOLDI010000310.1:0-3677 GCA_035327445.1 Cyclobacteriaceae bacterium
CTTGTAACAGGATTTAGAACCAAAAAAGTGTCAACTTTTTTTAGGACGAGTCACTGCGCATTACCACACAAAAGCAGCGCTTAAATCTCCGCCACACATTACACTGCACATGCCCTTCATGTGGAAAGCAAGTAAGACAGATTTTTTACTTGATGCATTAACTGATTTTGCATCGAAGCATCATGCCTTCGAATTAAGTATTCAAAACTTTGCTGCATTTGTTCCGCGTGTCATTTTTTTGGATGTATTGAAATCAGCTGAGCTGCTGCAATTGCAAAAGGAATTAGTCGCTCACATGAAAAGAAATCTGCATTTACAAAATGCCAATTACAAAGCCCGGGGTTTTAATCCGCACCTCACACTTGCTTTCAGAGATTTGAAGAAGAGTTTGTTTGATGCTGCCTACCAGGAAGTAAAAGACAAAAAGTATAGTGCGATTTTTACGGTCAATCAAATTGCTTTGTTGAAACACAAGGACCAACAATGGGAGCTCTTTAAAAGTTTTGCCTTACAAGACCCTGCGAGTGGTCTTTGACCCTCGCAGCGGTCGCATTAAATACCTCTACGAGGTCCCGTTCCGAAGCTTAGGAATTTCGGGATACAACCGCTCGCAGGATTTCTTTTTAAAAACTCAAAGTACCTTCAGGTTTTTGTCGTGTAAGGCGCAGGCTTTTTACTTTCTTATTTACCGTAACATGCACCAGGTTGCTTTGGTCCTCATAGGTTTCAGTAATGATGCTGTTATGCACTTTAATCTGCTGCCACTTTTTTACTTTCTCTACTTCTATGTAGCAAACCATCGCTTCACCTTCCATTTCAAATCCCAGAAACTGGTAAGTCTGTAATTTATTATCCAGGTAAATTTTAAAGCGCTCTTTCAGGTAATCCACCACCATCTCTTTGGTGCTTAAGCCGTTCTTAGGTTCCAGAATATCCAGTTCGGGTTCTCCTCTTTGGTTTCTGATGGCAAGCTCAAGGTCATCTACAAAAACTCGCAGGATAACTTCAAGACTTTTGCGCTCTTCGCGGTATTGAATATCAGCCACCGAAATATGGATGGGGTGGAGGTAGAAAAGAATGGAGATGAATAGATGAATCATAAAAATATAGCTTATCAAAAATAATACCTAATGCCTATAGCAATGTAATGTGTATCTGATTATTACAAATGAATTTTTAAAACTGTTTCTTATGACCTCACCCTACCCTCTCCAAAGGAGGGGGAATTTTGGTGTTTTAAAAATTCATTTGCAATTGGGTCAATTCTACAAAACTGTGCTACAGCCCAGGACATCTGTTTTGTGTTAATTCAGAATTAAGAGGTAATATTGCCCTCTTTAATGCTGCTTTTAATGAGTGAATTCGGTCTTTATTTCCAGCTAGGCAAAGAACATATACTGGATTATGCCAATGGCTACGACCACATACTATTTGTGCTGGCGCTTTGTGCCGTTTACCTGCTGCGCGACTGGAAGAAAATCATCATCCTGGTAACTGCTTTCACCCTGGGTCATTCTTTGACTTTGGCCCTATCCGTTTTTGATGTGATTAAAGTAAATGCCGAGCTGATAGAGTTCCTCATCCCCATTACCATTTTTATTACGGCATTTAGTAACATTATTAAAAGAGGCCCCACCTACAGCGATAAACTCATCCAACTCAATTATGCCTATGCCTTATTTTTCGGACTCATTCATGGCATGGGTTTCTCCGGATACCTCAAAGCACTGTTGGGAAAAGACCGCATCGTATCCCAACTATTTGCCTTTAATCTGGGATTGGAGTTGGGGCAAATAATTGTGGTTGCCATCTTTCTGGTAATCAGCTTTATTTTGGTTGATATTTTTGGAGTGAACCGCAGGGACTGGAAACTCGTATTATCAGCGGGTATAGCAGGCATTTCACTCATCTTGATAAAAGAAGCAATTTTCTGGTAAGTAAATTTCACAACATGAAGCAGATTCTTTTTTTCGCTGCGATTTTCATCGCACTCAATATTTATGCGCAGGACAAAGGCTGGCAAGGTAAGTTCGAGCAATTAGGAACCACCTTACCTACGCCCAATGAATACCGAACAGGTTCTGGCGCGCCCGGACCCAAATACTGGCAGCAAAAAGCAGATTATGTAATTGATGTGGAGCTGGATGATGCCAAACAAATCATCAGCGGTAAAGAAACAATCACTTATCATAACAACGCTCCAGAAACATTAACCTACCTCTGGCTGCAGCTCGACCAAAACATTTTAGATAAAGACAATCTTACCCAACAATCAGCCACCAATGTCATTCGCGATTCACTCAGCACCCGCAGCATTGCCGGCAGTTTGGGTTTGTATGATTTTGATGGTGGCTATAAAATTAAATCTGTAAAAGATGCCAGCGGCAAAGACCTGCCCTATACCATCAACTATACCATGATGCGTGTGGATTTACCCAAGCCTTTGAAGAACGGAGAAAAATTTTCTTTCAACATTGAGTGGTGGTATAACATTGGCGACCGCATGAAAGACGGGCAGCGCAGCGGACTCGAATATTTTCCTGAGGATGATAACTACGTGTACACCATTGCACATTGGTTTCCGCGTATGTGCGTATATGATGATGTAGAAGGCTGGCAGAACAAACAGTTTTTAGGTCGCGGTGAGTTTGCCTTGCCTTTTGGCGATTACAAAGTGAAAATTACGGTTCCTGCCGACCATATTGTAGCTTCTACAGGCTGGCTACAGAATCCAAAAGATGTTTTAACTGCAACAGAATTACAGCGCTTTGAACAAGCAAAGAAAAGTTTTGACAAGCCCGTAATCATTGTAACCGAACAGGAAGCAAGACAAAAAGAGAAAACAAAATCAACAGCTAAAAAAACCTGGGAGTATCATGCAGAACATGTGCGCGACTTTGCTTTTGCTACTTCACGCAAATTTATCTGGGATGCACAGGCAGTGAAGGTAGGAGACAAAACACCTTTGGCCATGTCATACTATCCCAAAGAAGGCAATCCGCTGTGGGAGCTGGAATCAACCAAAGCCGTAAAAAATACTTTGATTACTTATTCAAAGCATACCATTGATTATCCTTATCCTGTGGCCATCTCGGTGCATGCTGCTTCTATCGGCATGGAGTATCCCATGATTTGTTTCAACTTTGGAAGACCCAATAAAGATGGTTCATACAGCGACCGTGTGAAATGGGGCATGATTGGCGTTATCATTCATGAAGTGGGGCACAACTTCTTCCCCATGATTATCAATAATGATGAACGCGAAATGACCTGGATGGATGAAGGTGTAAACTCATTTGTTCAACATCTCACACAAGTTGAACACTACCCGGGCTTCCCGCATCGCAGAGGTCCTGCGGCAAATCTTGTTCCTTATATGAAAGGTGACCGTGAAACCATGCGTCCGCTCATGACGGGTTCTGATAATGTCATTCAATTCGGAGCAGAGCAGTATGGCAAAGGTGCAACAGCTCTAAACATTTTACGCGAGACTGTTATGGGGCCTGAATTATTTGATAAAGCTTTTAAAGAATATTCAGAGCGTTGGGCATTCAAACATCCCAAGCCTGCAGATTTCTTCCGTACTATGGAAGATGCATCTGGTGTTGATTTGGATTGGTTCTGGAAAGGATGGTTTTACACTACGGATGTAGTTGACCAGTCGATAGAAAAAGTAA
>DAOLDI010000311.1:0-3676 GCA_035327445.1 Cyclobacteriaceae bacterium
GATTTTTCTTGCCACTATAAAATCCACCAGGTTGGTAATGTCTCTCAGGCCATATTCAGCTACGGTAGAAATGCCTTGCAGTCCGCGCACTTCTATACCATAAGCCTCACCGAAATAAGAGAAAGCATCATGCGCAGTAATGAGTACCCGTTTTTCTTCAGGGATACTTTGGATGGAGCTTTTCACCTCTGCATGTAGTGTTTCAAGATGCTTTAAGTAGGAGACAGCATTGTCTTCATAATAGGCTGCGTGTTCCGGGTCTCGCTCGATTAATGTTTTTGTGATGTATTTCACCGCTTCAGACCAGCGCAATACATCAAACCAGATATGCGGGTCATAAGTACCACCAAAATCCTGACTTTGAATGAGCAACTCAGGAGACAGTCCTTCACTTACTGCGAATACAGCTTTGGTACGCGCCAGCTTTTCCAAAACCTCTGCCATCTTACCCTCTAAGTGTAAGCCGTTATAAAATATGATATCGGCCTTACTTAATTTATTCAGGTCGCCCTGGGTGGCTTTAAACAGGTGTGGGTCAACTCCCGGGCCCATCAAAGCAATGGCTTCTGCGCGCTCTCCGGCAATGTTGATGACAGCATCATTAATCATTCCTGTGGTACTCACGATGAAAAGCTTATCACCACGCTCTTCGGCAGGCCCCTGGCAGCGGAGTAGTAGAAGCGAGAAAAGTATACCTATAATCAGTCTCATATTATTCAATCAATAAAATGTTTTGGGCAGCTTCTTTAGATACAAATGCCTTTCCGCGCTCATCTATTTGAATTTCCAGTGAGCCATCAAACTCAATACGCTCTATAATCTTGATGGAGGCGCCTATATAAATGCCGATCTTATCCAGGTAACGAAGGAAGGCAGAGCCATCATCTTTTACCCCGCTGATTTCATACTTCTTGTTTTCTAGGGCTTCAGCCAACGGCACCTGTTTAATAGAGTTGATTTTCCCTTTTTCATCAGGTATAGGGTCGCCATGCGGGTCGAACCTGGGGTATCCCAGAAACTCATCAAGCTTCTTAATGAGCAGGGGAGAGTGGATGTGTTCCAGTTGCTCGGCTACGTCATGCACCTCATCCCAGTTAAAGCCCAGCTTGTTTACCAGGAAGGTTTCCCAAAGGCGATGTTTGCGTATAACGAGTAGGGCAGCCTCCCTGCCTTTACGGGTAATATTTACCCCATAATATTTCTCATAGGTGATCACCTCCTTGGCCGAAAGCTTCTTGAGCATATCAGTAACAGATGCCGCCCGGGTTTGCATGGTGTCGGCAATGGCGTTGGTACTAACTGCCTTTTCGCCTTGCAGTGAAAGGTGATAAATAGCCTTTAAATAGTTCTCTTCTGTGAAGCTAAGCATGCAAATGTGTATGTTTCTTCAAAGATAAATGTTTAGGTTAATCTAAAAAAATATTTAGTTTTTGTCTAAATATTATAATGAGTGTTAGAAAGCAGAAAATCTTCAAAATTGATCTGAATTCGATGATTTTATTTTTCTGATGAAGCTTATTTAGGTTGGAAATAGAATTTTAAAGGGTATCAACTGTTGAAATTTGTCAGAGACTTATCATTAGGCTCAATTTACCAAATATTATTCTTCATCTGAATTCAACAAATAGTGAATCAAGTAGATAGACCCTTGTTGATTAAAGTAAAACTTTAGAATATATGCTGCCTTCATCATCATGTCTCAGATTCAAAAATTTTGCATTAACAAAAGCCATAGTTTGTCCAGATTACTTCATCTCCTATGTCAGAATTTTCTTACTTGCGGAAAATTTTAATTGAGCAGAATGGATGCATTAAGAGAAGTAATTGAGCAGGCCTGGAACGACAAAAGTCTGTTGAACAATGATGAAGTTAAATCGAAAATAAGAGAGGTTATTGCCGCACTCGACAAAGGAAGCATTCGGGTAGCTGAGCCAAAAGGAGAAGGCTGGCAGGTAAATGAATGGATTAAAAAGGCGGTAATTCTTTACTTCCCCATCCAACAAATGGAGACCATTGAACTAGGGCCATTTGAGTTTCATGATAAAATTGCCCTCAAGAAAAATTATAAAGAACTCGGGGTTCGGGTGGTACCCCACGCCATTGCCCGCTACGGGGCCTACCTGAGCAAAGGGGTTATTATGATGCCCTCGTATGTGAATATTGGGGCTTATGTAGATGAAGGAACAATGGTAGATACTTGGGCCACTGTTGGCAGTTGTGCCCAAATTGGTAAAAATGTGCACCTGAGTGGCGGAGTTGGCATTGGTGGGGTACTTGAACCTGTGCAGGCAGCACCGGTAATTATTGAAGACAATGCCTTTTTAGGCTCCAGATGTATTGTGGTTGAAGGAGTTCGTGTTGGTAAGGAGGCTGTTTTAGGGGCCAATGTGGTATTAACAGCCAGTTCAAAAATTATTGATGTTACTGGTCCAGCACCTGTTGAATATAAACAATATGTACCTGAGCGTTCGGTGGTTATTCCCGGCTCATACACCAAATCTTTTGCGGCAGGTAATTACCAGGTACCTTGTGCGCTTATTATCGGCAAAAGAAAGGAGAGCACCGATAAAAAAACCTCTTTAAACGATGCTTTGCGTGAAAATAAGGTAGCAGTTTAGCAATTTTAGTGGCACATACTTTGTTTAGGTAAATGAAATTGAATCGGTAATGCGCAGGTTGAAATACATACTCATAATAAGCTTAAGTCTCGGATTTTTATCTGCAGGCAATTTGCTGAATAAAGAACTGCACCCAAAAGTCGATTCCAAGAGTTTTGGTAGGGGTGAGCAACTAAATTACAAAGTTAACTATGGTGTGCTAAGCATTGGTGAAGCCAGTATGTTTATCAGTAACACCCTGCATAAGGTTAATTTCAGAGATACTTATAAACTTGAGGTTCATGGCAGAACCAAGGGTCTTACCGGCTGGCTTGTAGATGTGGATGATTAGTGGGGGGTATATCTGGACACAGTTAGCCTGCTTCCGCATGTAGCTTACCGTAACTTAAAAGAGGGTAAGTATCGCAAAAATGAAGTGGTAAGATACGACCACAGAAATAAGCTACTTGAGATAAAAGTTCTCGATCAGAAAAAGGGCATTTATAAAGACCCTGAGTATTTCTACTATCCCATTAATCCTGAAGGAGAAGTACAGGTGAGAGATATGCTTGGTGGATATCTTTATCTGCGTACCATTGATTTTTCGCGGGTAAATGTTGGGGATACAGTTACCGTAAGTGGGTTTTTTGAAGATACGTTTTATGATTTACAGATGGTGCTTAGGGCAAGAGAAGTGCTAAGAACGAAAGCAGGAAAATTCAAAGCCATGAAATTAACACCCGTTGTACCTGAGAATAAGCTTTTTAATGGTAAAGACTCAATTGTTGCCTGGTTTTCTGATGATGATAACAAAATGCCCTTAAGAGTCGAAGCCACAATGTTTGTTGGTAGCGTATTTATTGTATTAAGTAGTTTTTCTGGCTTAAAAAATCCGCCTTCAATGCTTAATTGATTTTTCTGGCATAATTCAGCCCTGATTTTATCTTTGCAAGCTTAATTTACATCATGAAGTATACTTTTTTCTTATTATTCCTTATTGCATTGACTTTCTCATGCAGCGACTCTTCAACCAATTTAGGTGATGCCCTATACAAGGAAGGTAATTATGAAGAAGCAGT
>DAOLDI010000312.1:0-3664 GCA_035327445.1 Cyclobacteriaceae bacterium
CAACTGAACGTCTGGAACAAAAATCCGAACTAATCAACAAATTATATCAGCAAACTAATCATGACTGGGAAGAAACAGCCTACCAGGCACTTGCTGCCAACTTCGGATTCAAAGTGAACAAAGATCCCTTCTTGCAGCTTGCGCGCGTTTTACCTTATAAAATTATCAGAAAACATGCTGACAAACTGCTACAAATTGAAGCCCTGTTACTTGGTATTGCAGGTTTGTTACCGCAAAATACAAACGATGAATACCTGCAAGTATTAAACAGGGAATATACTATGCTGAGTCATAAGTATGGTTTGCATGATAAACAGCTAAACCCGGCACAGTGGCGCTTACTGCGTTTGCGTCCTGCCAATTTTCCGGCTATTCGCCTCATGCAATTTGCTGCTTTGCTGAAGGAGATGAATCCGCTTTTTTCTGCTTTAACAGATTTTGATGATGCCAAAACATTACTCCGGCAAATCAGGGTAAAGCAGTCAGATTACTGGCGCAAACATTATTTACCGGCAAAGCCATCAGAAAAAATCTTACCGGCATTAGGCGCAACAAGTGCAGAAAATATTGCCATCAATACAGTAGTGCCTTTGCTTGTATTGTATGGTAAGTTAAGAGATGAACAAGCACGTATAGAGAAGGCAGTTGATTTGTTACAACAATTAAAGGCAGAAGATAACCGCATCACACGCAGGTGGCAAGGCATTAACTGGAAGGTAAACAATGCATTTGATTCTCAGGCGCTCATTGCTTTGTATAACAATTACTGCCTCAAGCGCAGGTGTTTACAATGCAATATCGGTTGTAACTTATTGCGACCCTGAGTAATCTCTTGTTTACAACTTTGTTCAGCTTAACTTTGTCGCGCAACTCAATTTTAAATTATGGATAATCCAGTGATCATTTTTGGTGCAAACTATTTAGGTAAGGCAGCCAAAGAAATTTTTGAAAGTAACCTGGTTGTGGTGTACGGATTTTTAGATGACAACAAATCATTACACAATACACAAATAGGAGAGGTGACTATATTGGGTGAGACTGACGATGATGGATTTTTAAAATTGATTGGCAAGAAATGCGAAGCCTTTGTGGCTTCAGATGATAATCGCGAACGCAAGGCGCTGGTAAATATGCTGAACGACCGAAGGAAAGTGATGCCGGTAAATGCAGTACATCAGCAAGCTTATATTTCTCCTACGGCCGGCATTGCACATGGCAACTTTGTTGATATGGGTGTAAAGATTGGTCACAATGTTTCCATTGGTAATCATTGCATCATTCATGCGGGTGCCATACTCAGTACTGAAGTAAGCATCGGAAATTTTGTGCAAGTAGGTGCTGGCAGCATTATCAATCCAGAAGTGAAGATTGAAGATGAAGTTTTTATCGGATCAGGTGTGGTGATTGTAGCCGGACTTACCATAGGTAAAGGCGCCAGAGTTGGTGCAGGTTCGGTGGTGATATCATCGGTTAAGGCAGGTGAAACTGTTTTTGGTAATCCTGCACAGAAATTAAACAATTAAGCTATGTCGGCTATATCAGCAACTGATCTCATTCTCAATCCCGATGGCAGCGTTTACCACCTCAATCTTTTACCTGAGCACATTGCTGATGATGTTATCGCGGTAGGAGACCCTGACCGCGTAGCTATGGTGACTAAGTATTTTGATAAAATTGAATTTGAAATTAACAAGCGCGAGTTTGTAACTCAGGTTGGCACTTATAAAGGCAAGCGCATTACCGTTATAAGTACGGGCATTGGTACAGATAATGTTGAAATATTCTTCAATGAACTGGATGCATTGGTAAATATTGATCTGCAAAAAAGAGCAATTAAAGCCCAGCACCGTAAGCTCAATATTATCCGCATTGGTACCTCTGGCACTTTACAGGAAGATATACCTGTTGGTGCGCAACTGGTATCCAGATTAGGCATTGGCTTAGACAACCTGATGAACTTTTATGAAATAAGCTATTCTGAATTTGAGTCAAACTTTTCAAAAGCCATTCAAGAACACTGCAACTTAGATTTTTTGCCTTATACCGTTGCCTGTTCAGATAAGCTCTATAAGCATTTGGCCGCTGATATGCTGGAAGGAAATACATTAACAGCTCCCGGTTTTTATGCGCCACAAGGCAGAAAACTGAGATTGCATAATCGTTATCCTGATATGTTGAATCAACTCAGGCATTTCCAATTTGAAAACATACGTTTAACTAATTTTGAAATGGAGACTTCTGCCTATTATGCATTAGGGCGTTTGCTCGGGCATGAAGTTTTAAGTACAAATGCCATCGTAGCCAACAGGGTAAAGCAAGAGTTTGCCAAAGACCCTTACAAAGTAGTTGACGAACTTATTTTCAAAGTACTTGAAGCATTGTAGCTAGACAGATTGCATGCTTTCCATGCGAATAATATGCCTGCCGGCTTGCAATGGATCATCATGATAGAAACCGGATAAGATGCGGTGAGTAATTTGCTCAATAATCAGTTCTTCATCCGTTTTTCCATCCTTACCTCTCCAGAAAATTCTTTTTGGATGTCGCTTCATGTCCTCCACATAAGCCCTGGCATGTGCGTACTGTTCTTCAGTAAACGAAATGGTGAAACAGGTTTTAACAAGTTTTGGCATCGTATTCATCATCATGTTTTGTTCTAACCAATATTTATACCAGTATAAATCGGCCGAATTTTATTGTATTTAAGTTTTTTATTCAAATACCTGCCCGTGAACGGACAAATTTGTTCACATTCGGAATAAATTTGCCAGCTTACTTGTTTAACAGCATGTTCAGGCCTTAAAACATTAAATGAAAGATTACGATTTAATTACCCTATCCAACGGTATCAGAATAGTTCACAAGCAGGTTCTTCACACGCAAATTGTTCATTGCGGAATATTTTTAGATATAGGTAGTCGGGATGAAACACCGGTCTATCAAGGCATTGCCCATTTTTGGGAACATATGGCCTTTAAAGGTACACGCAAGAGAAAGTCCTTTCACATTTTAAATAGTATTGATGCACTAGGTGGTGAATTAAATGCATTTACAGATAAAGAGAAGATTGTATTTCATGCATCTGTGCGCCAGCGTTATGTAGATAAAGCCATTGAATTATTAGCGGATATAACCTTTGATTCCATCTTTCCTGAAAATCAAATTGAGCGTGAGCGCAATGTAATCCTGGAAGAGATGGCCATGTACCAGGATGATCCAGATGACAGTCTTTTTGATGAGTTTGATCATGTGGTGTTTGGCAATCATCCCATGGGCCTGAATATCCTGGGCACACCCGATACAGTTAAATCATTCAGAAGAAAAGACTTTAAAAATTTCATCCGAAAAAACATCAGCACTGATAGGGTTGTGTTTGCTTCAACCGGAAGTATGAGCGCAGAGAAAATTTTCATGCTTGCTGAAAAGTACCTGGCACTTGTACCAAAGTTGATGACAGAATCAAAACGTTTACCTCTTGAAAAGTATAAGGCCAAAGAGATTGAATTGTATAGAAGTGTTAACCAGGCGCGTTGTGCCATTGGCAGAACAGCATTTCCGATTAAACATCAGCAGCGCCTTCCCTTTTTTATGCTGATGAATATTTTGGGCTGGCCTTTTATGAATTCAAAGCTTAACCTGGCGCTGCGCGAAAAACGTGGGTTTG
>DAOLDI010000313.1:0-3660 GCA_035327445.1 Cyclobacteriaceae bacterium
ACAGATCGTGAAACCCGTGTAAAGGCCCGGGAATTTATCAGATACTGATTGGTGTTAGGGTACTTATTGGCCTATATTGCGGGCTTGTTGTTGATTTAAATAATTGAAATGGAAGGACTTATTATGACGGCTCAGATTCTGCTGAGCTTATCTATTCTGGTTGCAGTGCACGAAATGGGCCATTTGCTGGCCGCCAAATACTTTGGCATGCGGGTAGAAGAATTTTCTATCGGTTTCCCGCCCAAAATTTTTAAGTTTAAAAAAGGAGAAACTGAATACGCTCTCAGTGCCATACCCCTGGGAGGTTATGTAAAGATCTCAGGTATGATTGATGAGTCGCTCGATACAGAGAAACTCAAGCAAGATCCTGAACCCTGGGAGTTCAGGTCTAAACCCGCCTGGCAAAGATTGATTGTAATGCTGGGAGGTATTTTTGTTAATGTTGTAGTGGGTGTGCTCATTTTTATAAGCCTCACCTACCTGATGGGCGATGCCTACATCTCTAAAGATGAAGTGAACAACAAGGGCGGCATTCATGCATTGGAACTTGGGCAACAAATTGGTTTACAAACCGGTGATAAAATCATTCGCATTAACGGACAAGACTTTGATGATTTCCAGCAAATATTTAATCCTGATGTGTTGTTAAGCAGCAATGCTTACTACACCGTTGACCGTAAAGGTGCTATCATAGACATCCCCATACCCGGAAATTTCATCGAGTATTTCAATGATAAAGAAACTGCAGGTAAATTTATTTTTATGCGCTTCCCCGCAGTTATCGGACAAGTATTGCCAGGTTCAATGGCCGAAAGATTGGGCCTTCAAGCCGGAGATCGTTTTGTAGAAGTTGACGGACAAGCAGTAA
This sequence comes from Cyclobacteriaceae bacterium, assembly GCA_035327445.1. Classification (GTDB taxonomy): domain Bacteria; phylum Bacteroidota; class Bacteroidia; order Cytophagales; family Cyclobacteriaceae; genus DAOLDI01. The sequence continues at coordinate 869 of DAOLDI010000313.1, forward strand.
ACTTTCATGACGAAGTAGCCGCTTTAGTAAAAGCAGAAAAACGCGACAGTATTTCGTTCATCATTGCGCGCGAAGGAGAGTTGCTGACATTTAACGAAGCTTTTGAAAGCGAACAATTAATTGGCTACGCACCGCAGGCACCCGATTTAAAAGAAGCTGCCATTGATTACGGTTTAGGAGAGTCGATTGTATTAGGTACGGAACGCGCTTTTGGAATTGTATTTCTGCAACTCAAAGCTTTCTCGAAAATTTTCAGAGGCGAACTTTCATTAAAAAAATCATTGGCAGGACCTATTGGGATTGCGCAGGCTTATGGTGGTAATTGGGATTGGCAACGTTTCTGGCGCATGACAGGTTTACTTTCAATGGTGCTTGCCTTTATGAATTTATTACCAATACCTGCGCTTGATGGCGGACATGTGATGTTCCTTTCATTTGAAATGTTATCAGGCAGAAAACCATCTGATAAGTTTTTGGAAGTAGCTCAAAAAGCAGGTATGATATTTTTGCTTACACTCATGGTCTTCATTTTCGCAAATGATATCATGCGTTTGTTTGCCTGATAATAATATTGATTAGTAGGAAAAAGAAAGGGATCGAGTGGGGTCCCTTTTTTAATTTAATAATTCAATATTTGATTCATTTAAGTCTGTAATTATAGAATCATCGGACGACCCAAATGCGAAAATATTCAGCAATAAAGTAGACACATACTATTGCGATAGGTATCGATATAATCAGGATTAAAATTCTTTTTCTGATTTCACGCTTTCGCTCTGCTATCACCTTCGCACGGATTTCAGCGAGTTGTTCTTTTGTTGCGGTTTTGAAAAACGCTGCATCTCTATTTGAAACTTTTATATAGGCTTCCTTATTGTCCTTAAACAAATTCTTCTTCCTGAGCAAGCTCTCATTGTACTTTAGCTTATTAATCATGTCTAACAAATAATAGCTACCCATAAGCGTTTCGATTAGAATTTTAAGATAGACGATCAGAGTTTATTTTCAAAGTAGTCTTTAAAACAGGTTAGATATAAATTAACAACCCCCGCCTCCCGTCCCGAGGCTTCGGGATTTCGGGAGGGGGACAATTACACCTTGGCATGCTAAAACCTCTCCGGCTTAAAGGGATTGATATCAATACTGTGTTGCTCAGCATTGATTATTTCTGAAACGAGTTTGCCTGTTCCCGCACCAAGACTCAGGCCCATCATGGCATGGCCGGTAGCAATGGTAAGATTTGAAATGCTATTGCTTCTACCGATGTAAGGCAAACCATCGGGTGAACAAGGACGCAAACCATGCCATACTTCTTTTTCATGAGGTGTGGTAATTTGCATTTCAGGATAGTAATCAGGAATAGCATTCGCAATGCCCTGCACACGCTTCATATTGATGCGATGATTTATTCCGGAGATTTCCATGGTGCCACCAAAGCGCAAATCATTGCCCATAGGTGTTACTGCCACACGCGCCTCCAGAAAAATAGAAGGAATGCGGGAGTTCCTTTCAACATTGTTTAAGGTGAAACTATAACCTTTACCTGCCTGCATGGGCAAGTTGATGTGCAGCTTTTTTGCCAGCAGACCTGACCATGAGCCTGTAGTCAACAGTACTTCATCAAAATCAAATTCAGCAGTGTTGGTTTTGATGCTTTTAATTTTTCCCTGCGCTACAATAAAATCCTGAACACTTGCAGCAGTATGAAATTTTACACCATTCGCTTTCAGGTAATCAATCATGCCTTTCATAAAAAGCTGTGGCGTTAAGTGGGCATCACCCGGAAAAAAAACGCCACCCCTTACATTCACTTTCACATCAGGTTCAAGTGCCTGTACTTCTTCTGCAGATAAAATATGGGCATCAATACAATGTGCATTCGCAAGTCTGGCTGTCTCGGTCTCTTCGTGTTCAGTTTCTTTGGTTTTGTACAACATCAGCAAGCCGCGCTCATGATATCCAAAATCAAAAGGAAGCTCATGAGCCAATTGTGCGTACATGGCCTTGCTCAGCAAACTGATTTCTTTCAAAGCCTGTGCAGATTTCTGTACATGTGCTTCAGTAGCGTGTTTGTAAAAATGATAACCCCATTTAATTAAGTCAGCACTTAATCTTGGCTTGATGTAAAAAGGACTGCTTGCATTAAACATCCAACGAATGCCTTTCGCAATCATGCCCGGTGCAGCAAGCGGAACCAAATGACTGGGCACAATCATGCCTGCATTGCCAAAAGATGTTCCATCACTTAAATCAGATTGTTCAATCACACTTACCTGGTGACCGGCTTTGTGTAAATAATACGCGGAACATAAACCGATAATGCCGCCTCCGATTACACCCACCGCTGCCATAAATCTAATCGTAATGAAATTTGCAGGAGAAAATTCTTATTTCTGTATCGGTTACTTCATAAACTAGTCGATGCTCTCTTGTAATTCTTCTTGACCACTTGCCCTTTAATTCATGTTTCAGGGGCTCTGGTTTACCAATTCCAGTGAATGGATTTTCGGAGATATCAGTTATCAATGCAACAATTTTATAAGCTATTTTTGGATGGCTTGCTTTCCAGTCATCTAATTGCTGTAAAGCATCTTTACTGAAAACAATTTTCCTCATTTGAGGTATTTTTCCTGAAGTTCAGCCAATGTCATAGGAAGACCTTCTCCTTTTTCAAGTTCTTCTATTGACTTGTATAAATGCTTTTTGTTCGCTTCTGTGGATAAGAGATGCTCTGTCTCATCAACAACATCTGTTATAGTGATTTCTATCTCCTTATCCTTAAAAGCTTCTTT
>DAOLDI010000314.1:0-3658 GCA_035327445.1 Cyclobacteriaceae bacterium
ACGGTGTGATTCTGATTACGACCAAATCAGGTAGCACAGCCAGAAAAGCAGCTCAAGTTAATGTAGTACAATCTGTTTTCAGAAACAACATAGCTTCGCTTCCAAATTACCAGGACAACTACGGAGGTGGTTTCCAGCAAAACATTGGTTTCTTCTTCAGTAACTGGGGTCCGCACTTCAGTGATGTGGACAGAATCCGACACCCAATAGATGCTTTGCAGGATCCTTCTATAAGAAATCAGTTCCCGCAGTTTCATGGAGATTTTGATTATGAGTACAAGGCTTATGAAGATCCCAGTACAGCTTTCTTCAGAACAGGTACTGTTTATAATACTTCAATCGCTGTGAGTGGTGCAACAGATAAAACCAGCTATAGCACCAACTTTGGTTATACCAATGAAGAAGGATTTACTCCGGGCAATACCTTAGAGAAGTACAACTTTGGTTTAGGCTTGAACTCTGCCATTACAGATAAATTAACCGTAAACAGTTCATTCTTATTTGCCATTACTGATATGGCCACGCCTCCGCTTAATGCTGGTTTTGGTAGTGGTCCTTCAGGAGGTATTCCTTCCGTATTCGCCAACGTTTTGTATACGCCCAGAAGTGTGGATTTGAAAAACTTACCTTTTCAAACTCCTGTAGATAATCGCAGTGTGTACTTCCGCAGTGGTAATGATATTACTAACCCGCTGTGGCAAGTGGCCAACTTATCTAACACGAGTTTTGTACAGCGTTTTGTAAATCGCACAGCATTAAACTATGATATCTCTGATAATTTTGCCTTGACTTATCGTGTTGGTTTAGATACCTACACCGAAACTCAAGAACGCAGATATAATAAGGGAGGTGGAACTGATTTAAGTGCCCAGGTTATTTCTGGATACTATTCTACCATTAATATCAACAATACCATCTGGAACCAGGATATCATCCTTTCGTACACAAAGGAAATCAATCCTGATCTTACTTTAACTGCGAAAGGTGGTTTCAACTCACGTTTAGATACTTACAGCCAGTTTGGTATAGCCAGTGAGCAGCAGTTAGCTTATGGTCTTTTCAGACATTCTAACTTCATCACAGACGCACAGACAGGTAACTTCACCAGCGAAGAACAACGCATGGGTGTTTATGCAGACTTCAATATTGATTACAAGCAATTCTTGTATGTAAACTTGTTAGCCAGAAATGACTGGATTTCAACACTGGAACCGGAAAACAACTCACAGCTTTATCCTGGTGCCAGCGTTTCCTTCATTCCAACAACTGCTTTTTCAGGATTGGAATCAGACATGTTGAATTACCTGAAAACCCGTGTTGGTTTTGGTAGTTCTGCAGGTTTCCCTGGTCCTTATAACACCAGGAATGTATTGCCACAAAATGCACGTGCATTTGTGAATACCGGTGGTACACCTATCACAACTCAAACTATTGACAACTTCCTGGGTAACCCTAATTTATTACCCGAATTGCACCAGGAATTTGAAGTTGGTTTAGAAGGTCGTGTAATTAGAAACAGGTTAAACTTTGATATTTCATTGTATGAAAAGAACTCAAAGAATCAGATTGTGGCTACACCGCTTGATCCTTCAACCGGATTTACTTCAACCTTTACCAACATTGGTAATATTCAGACCAAAGGAGCTGAAATTACTTTGAATGGGGATGTACTCAATATGGGTGGTTTCCGTTGGAATGCCATGTTGAACTGGGGTGCGTATCGTTCAGTAGTAACTGAGTTAAGTGATGAGTTAGATGAAATCTTCTATGCCGGTTTCTCTAACCTGGGTAACGTAGCAATTCCTGGCCGCCCAATGGGTATCATCAAAGGTGTTGGTATTGCACGTCATGAAAATGGAGGAAAAATCGTTACTGCAGGAGGTGATTATCTTCCAGCATCTGATATTACAGAAATGGGGGATCCAAACCCTAAGTGGAACTCATCTTTGATCAACACTTTATCCTATAAAGGATTTTCATTGAGTTTCATGTTAGACTATCGTTATGGTGGAATTGTTTACAGTACTACTGCTGCAACTATGTTGGCTCGTGGTATGACAGGAGATGTTGATTTTGATCGCAGCCTTTCATTGATTCTGCCTGGTGTAAAAGCAGACGGAACACCTAATGATGTGCAGACTACCGGATCAAGCTATTTCTTCAACAACTTCTTCTTTACAGACGAGGGTGTATTCTTTGATGGATCGACCATTCGTTTGCGCGAAGCTTCTTTAGCGTATGAGTTGCCTAAGAGTGTATTGAACAGCACACCTTTTAAACGTGCATCACTCACGCTTAGTGGAACTAACCTTTGGTTCAGGGCATATAACTTACCCAGAGACGTAAACTTTGATACAGATGTATTGAGTTTAGGTGTGGGTAACGGTTTAGGATTTGATTATCTGACCGGTCCTAGCTCAAGAAGATACGGTGCTACATTAAACATTACTTTCTAACCGTTTAATTTTTGAATTATGACTAAGAAAATAAAAATATTTTTTGTTGCGCTGGGTCTGGTAATCGCCACATCATGTGATCTGGATAGATTAGATAACCCTAACGCAGTAACGCTGTCAAGCGCAGATAATAACTTTCTGTTAAACAGAATTGCGATTGACTTCAGGAACTTCTTTGCCACAGCAAGTACTTTTGGCATGGAATTGACCCGCATGATGCACCTGGCAAATGACAGGTATGAGGTATCATTTACCTTAACAACAGGAAATGGTATGTGGAATAATGCCTATGCCAATATCCTGGTAGATGCTGATGCTTTGATAGCAAGAGCAGACGAAGCAGGTCTTAATATTCATGCCGGTATTGCACGTACATTCAAAGCTTATGTGTTGATGACCATGGTAGATTATTTTGGAGATATTCCCTGGTCACAGGCATTGAATCCATCAGAATTTAACCCTGGTAGAGATAGTGATGCTTCAGTTTATGATGTTGCCCTTACAACCATAAATCAGGCAATTGTAAACTTAGAAACACCAAGTACAGTTACACCCGGTGGTCAGGAACTTTATTATGCTTCAAATGTGGCACGTTGGGCAAAAGCAGCCAAGGCAGTTAAGCTTAAATTACATTTAAACAAGCGTTTGATAAATGCTGCTGAATCTACTTCTGCTATTAATGCGCTGATTGCTGATGCAGGTGGTTTGATGACAGGATTACCTGAATCTTTCAGATTTACTTATAGCCGCACGCAAGCTAACCCTGACAGCCGCCATCCGAGGTTTGTTGGAAGCTACATCGCTGGTGGTGGAGCTTATCAGTCAAACTACTACATGTGGCATTTGACAGAAGCAAAAAAAGCAAATCCTGGTGATGCGTCAGATTCACCTGATCCTCGGGCACGTTTTTACTTCTACCGTCAGGTGAATGCCAACTCCACAGATGTTAACGAAATCCGTTGTATTGGAGAATTCCCTCCGGCACACTATGGAGCTATAGATGCAGTTTTCTGCTATCCTGGTGTAAGAGGTTACTGGGGGCGCGATCACCTTGACAGACAAGGTATTCCTCCGGATGGTTTCAGAAGAACAGTTCCCGGAATTTACCCTTCAGGGGGTAGATTTGATGCCGATAACCCTGGCCCAACTAACAGCCCGCTCATGGGTAACCAGGGATTAGGTTTCCAGCCCATTATGATGGC
>DAOLDI010000315.1:0-3646 GCA_035327445.1 Cyclobacteriaceae bacterium
GAAGATAACGATGAGTGGGCTATTGCCAACAACTATGTTTCTGTAGTACCCTGCATGTTTGACTTAACTGCACATCAGGCAATTTCGGTACTTAATGAAGATTGGAATATCCTCAAATAAACTTTTACACCGGATCAACATCAAAAATAATTCTGCACTGCCTGAAGCTTTTCTCTTTCAGCAGCTGATCGGCCAACATATTAAGATGTGATTTAATAGTGCCAAGGCTCTTGCTTTCGCGCTTGATCTTAATCAGAATATTTCTGAGGTATTGATTTCTGATTTTGGAAACCATTGGCTCTGCCGGTCCGAATACTTTTATTTCATTCATATTGGCGGCAATCATTTCGGTTAGCTTCCTGCTGGCTTCTATGCAAATTTTAACATCCTGATGTTTAATGGTAATGTTAATTAGTCTTGTAAAAGGAGGATAACCGTAATGTAGCCGATCATGAAGTTCTTGTTCATAAAATGATGACTGATCTCCATTGATAATATGTTGCAAAAGCTGATGTGCAGGATTTGCGCTTTGAATAATCACCTTGCCTTGTTTATCTCTTCTGCCTGCACGGCCACTTACCTGTGTAATCATTTGAAAAGCCCTTTCGTGCGATCTGAAATCAGGAAAATGCATCATCCTGTCGGCATCAAAAATGCCAACCAGACTAACTTTATCAAAGTCAAGACCCTTGGTCACCATTTGTGTGCCTACTAAAATGTCTGTTTCGCCAGTTGCAAAACCTTCGATGATATTTTCATAACTGCTTTTCGCGCGTGTTGTATCTAAGTCCATACGTTGAATGCGTGCATCAGGAAAATACAGACTCAATTGTTCTTCCAGTTTTTCAGTTCCGTAACCTATGGTTTTAATGCGGGTGCTGGTACAGGTAGGACAAGTGTTATAAAGTTTTTCCTTGTATCCGCAGTAATGACAAACCAATGATTCTTTGTACTGATGGTAAGTCATGCTTACAGAGCAATTCACGCATTGCGGAATCCAGCCGCAATCTTCACAGCTGATACTGGGTGCATACCCCCTGCGGTTCTGAAAAATGATGGCCTGCTCTTTTTGTTTTAAACATGCCTTTAGCTCATTGAGTAAAAGTGAGCTGAATCCACCCTTTACGGTTTTGCTCAAACGCTCGCGTTTCATATCTGCTATCATAATAGCAGGTAATTGCGCGTCTCCGTAACGTTCATGTAGTTGGTGGTAAGCAATTTTATTTTGCTCTGCCAGAAACATACTTTCTAATGAGGGTGTAGCAGAACCGAGTAGAACTTTTGCCTTGTGCAGTTGGGCTAATTTCAAGGCAACATCTTTTGCGTGATAGCGGGGGGCAGGGTCTTGTTGTTTGTAAGAGGCATCATGCTCTTCATCTACAATGATGAGGCTTAGGTCATCAAAAGGTAACAAAACTGCAGAGCGAACACCAATAACAAACTTGAATCTGCCATTCAGCATGCCATTCCAAACTTCCACACGTTCATTGTCAGAAAATTTGGAATGATACACACCCATAGTATCACCAAATATTTTTTTCAGGCGAGCAACAATTTGGGTAGTAAGTGCAATTTCAGGTAATAGATAAAGTACCTGTGAGCCTCCTTCAATGGCTCTTCTGATTAACTCGATGTAAAGTTCTGTTTTACCGCTACCGGTTACACCTTGCAGCAGACAGGCATCTTTACTTTTAAAATCTTCTAAAACACCATTTAGTATTTGCTCTTGCTTATCACTTAATTGTATGGGCTCAACCTTTTCGTCTTTATACGCTCCAAATCTGCTCACAATCACTTGAAATAATTCCAGTACATTATTTTTTATTAATGTGTTTAAGGAAGATTCAGAAATGCCTTCAGCAATCAGCTGATGCTTTGGCATGCCTTGTTCATTAAGTTGTTTTTGCTGCATTACCGGAACTTCCTGTAAATATTTTAACAGCACTTCTTCTTGTTTGGGTTTGCTGCTCAGTTTATGAAATAAGTCTTCCAGAGCTTGAATATTATTGGCGTATTTTTCATTTAACCTGATTCTGCTCTCCGTTTTTGGTTTATATTTTTCTTTCACTTCTTCATAAAGCAGAATAGCTTCTTTGCTCACCAACGACTTAATGATACTGTAGATGTTTTTTAACCCGAGAAGCTTGGCTATTTCAGAGTAGCTGAGTGATTTATCTTGTAAAGATTTGATAATTAACAATTCGTTATCGCTAAAGGGTATGGTAGCATCTTCCCATTGAAAACCCGGTCTTAGCTGCACCATACTTTCGCTCGAAAGTTTTAGTCCGCTGGGTAGGGCTGCATTCATAACTTCTCCTGCATTGCACATATAGTAGTTGGCAATCCATTCAAACAATAATTGTTGGTGAGAAGTAACTATGGGTGATTCGTCCAGTAATTCAAGAATATATTTTGCTTCGTAATCTTTTGGTGCATTTTCATGCAGTTCAATTACTAATCCGGTCAAAATTTTACGATCCCCAAATTGTACTATGGCACGTTGACCGATTTGAATTTGTGCATTTAGAATAAGTGGTACCCGGTAGGTGAAGGTTTTAGGTATGGGCACGGGCAGCAGAATTTCAGCAAACCAGGTTGCTTGATGATGATCTGTTGAATCAGATATAGATGCGCTGCTCATCTTGTTAATTCTATAGGCTGGTTATGATAATTGTTTAATGGCTTCTGCTACTTCGTGTACCGGCAGCTTACATGTTTTGTTTTTGCAAACATAGATGGTGCTTTTGTTTTGGATGGCTGACTTATCCTGAACTAATGGAAGTTCTGCTTTACCATTGTTGCCCATTAAAATGGCAAAAGGTAAAAAGTGCTGATGCCAAGTTATAATTAAATTTTCTGTATCATCTCCTGCAAAAACAACTTCTGCCATTCCATGCCGCATCTCTGTCCAGACCAAGGCCCAGTAACTCATGTAATTAGGATCTGACGTAATGAGAGCCGAAAAATTTTCGCACATTTTTATGGCCTTGTCTTTCCAATTCTCCCGGTCAGCAATTATTCCTGCTTGAAAGAGATTCTGCGCCATAAGTGCATTGGACGAAGGAATTACATTATCAAATATTTCTTTTTTGCTGGAGATTAATTGCTCTGCCTGTTGAGAAGAGTAATTGAAAAATCCTTCTTTGTTATCGAAGTAATTTAACAATGTTTGTTCAATTAATTTGTTGGCTTTGTGGATATAAGACTCTTTAAATGTTACCTGGTAAAGCTTAAGATACGCATGAATGCAATATGCATAGTCGTCCAGAAAGCCAATAACGTCTGATCGTTTGTCTTTATAGCTGCGATAAATAATGCCATCTGAAATTAAATGTTTCTCCAGGAATTGGATATTCCTTTCTGCAGCGGCAAGCATTTCCGCATCGCCACAAACTTTATAGGCATCTGTTAGTCCGCATATGGTCATGGCATTCCATGCTGTGATGATCTTATCATCTAATCCGGGTGCAACACGTTTTTTTCTTGCCTCATATAAAGTTTTCTTATGCTTATTTAGCTGATCAAACCATGATTGCTTATCCAGTTTGTTTGTTGCTAAAAAATCAGCCATTGATTGAGTGCGCCACAAAATATTTTTATGCTCTTCCCAATTACCAGCTTTGGTAATGTTATAAAATTGAATGAT
>DAOLDI010000316.1:0-3644 GCA_035327445.1 Cyclobacteriaceae bacterium
GGATATTGAGCATGAAAGTTATTCTCATGATGTAAAGTTATTTTTTCATTTGACAATCATTAATGCCATTTGGTTGGAATCAGCAAGAAAATTATGACATAGTTTTTAATTTTACATGAAATAGCCATGAAAGTCATACTACATACACAGCGGTTACTACTCATTCCTTTTGATATGCATGATTTGGCGCTGTTGCATCAAACCTTTACCGAGCCATCTGTAAGAAAATATCTTTGGGATGATGAAATCATCAGCAAAGCGCAGGTAAAAGAAATACTGGAAAGAAATGCAAAATATTTTGAAACACAGGCCTGGGGTTTATGGAAAGTGATGATGAAGGAAAAAAATGAATATGCTGGCTTTGCAGGATTATGGATGTTCTTTGATGAACACCAACCTCAGTTGTTATATGGACTGTTGCCTGAGTTCAGTGGCAAAGGTTATGCCACTGAAGCATCGCAGGCAGTAATTGAGTATGCTTTTGAAAAGCTGAATTTTAAATACCTTAGCGCATCTTATGATACACCGCACAAGGCATCCGGTAAAGTATGTGAACGACTGGGAATGCAATGGGTAGAAGAGAAAATCGTTGAAGGGAAATCAATTACTTTTTACCGGATAAAAAAATGAGAAAACAAGCAATGCTTGATCAAAATTTCCAAAGCAGTTAATTAAATATGCTCAAACAACTGAAAAGACTCCAGGTATTGCGGCACCAGGGCATTCCATTTTAATTCATCTTGTATGCTTTGCGCAAGCGCTTGAGAACTTTCAGTTTCGCCATGCACCACAAAAATTTGCTTGGGAGAATCTTTGATGCTGCTCATCCAACGCATCAATTCTGATTTATCGGCATGTGCCGACATACCTTTTATTTCTTTCACTTCGCAACTAAGCGGTACATCAATACCAAATATTCTGATGGTACTTTCTTTCTCCAGTATTCTTCTTCCCCGTGTACCTGCTGCCTGAAAGCCCACAAAGAGAACTGTGTTTTCAGGATTTTTAATGCGATGGAATAGATGGTGCAATATTCTGCCTCCGGTACACATGCCACTGGCTGAAATGATGATGGCGCCTTTCTGGATATCATTCAGGCTGCGAGATTCTTCTTGTGTGCGACAGTAATGGATATTTTTGGAATCAAATACCGGGTGCTTCGGATCGCTGAGGTCATTGTCTTTTAGTTTATGAAATTGTTCATGATATTTATACAGATCAGTAACGCTAATGGCCATAGGACTATCGATATAAACATTAACATGATCAATTTTCTTTTTAAGTCTTAGCTGGTTGAGGTGGTAAATTATTGATTGTGTTCTCCCTAATGAAAATGCGGGAATCAGCAGAACACCCTTACCTGTTGCTTTATTTACAACATCAGCAAGTTCATCTTCAATGTGATCTTTATCGCAGGTCTGATTGCCATAAGTGCTTTCAACTAGCACAACATCTGCTTCAGTTACTTTGAAGGGATCATACAAAACCGGGTGATCATATCTTCCAATATCTCCTGAGAAAAGTATTTTCTTGCTTTGTGATTTTCCTTGAATACTTATTTCTACTGAGGCTGCACCTAAAATATGTCCGGCATAATAGAATTTTACTTCAACACCAGGTGCCAGTTCAAAACTTTTATAGAACTCATGTTTTTTCAACAGTGGCATTACGTCTTCGGCATCATCAGTGGTATACAATGGTTTAGGATCTGCATGTTTTGAATATCCTTTTTTTCGGGCATAGTTGGCTTCTTCTTCCTGAAGTTTGGCCGAGTCGAGCAACAGAATTTTCAGTAGGTCGGCAGTAGGCCGGGTGCAATGTATATTGTTGGTATAACCGTTTTTAGCCAAACGTGGTAAGTAACCGGAGTGGTCAATGTGCGCATGTGTAAGTATAACCGCGTCAATCTTTTCAACATCAAAGGCAGGCTTATCCCAGTTGCGCAGTCTTAATTCTTTTGATCCCTGAAACAATCCGCAGTCGATCAAAAAATTGTATTGGTCAATCTGCAGCAGATATTTTGAGCCGGTCACGGTTCCTGCGGCTCCTAAAAACTTGAGTCTTACATCCATTTATCTAACAATCTGCGTCTAATATAAAAATTAATTAAAAGCTGATGTCATTTAATTATTCAGACTGATCATTTATCTTAAGCCATTACAATGCATAGTATCATTTTATTATTCATTCTTGCAACTGCACTCGGATTCATCATTTTTACAACCGTAAAACTGAATTGGCATCCGGTTATGAGTTTACTCCTGACAACTATACTGCTTGGCATTGTAGTAGGCTTAAACCCGGCAGAAATCTTAGCCTTGATGCGCCATGGCTTTGCCGACATTTTAGGCAGTATTGGTTTAATTGTGGTCTTAGGAAGTATGATTGGTTTGCGACTGGAGCAAACGGGCGCCATTGCAGCAATTGGTCATCAACTCATCAGGTTCACAGGCAACAGGCATCCGGGTTTGGTGCTGGCCTTGTTGGGAGCAGTTTTAGGTATACCTGTGTTTTGTGATTCAGGTTTTTTGGTGCTGATTAACCTGGCCAAAAGTATAAGTGTACAGAGTGCAGCTTCATTTCCGGCTTTAAGTTTATCTCTGGCCACCGGATTATATGGTACACATACTTTGGTACCACCCACACCAGGTCCGGTTGCAGCAGCGGCTAACTTAGGAGTAACAGATACACTGGGTTGGGTAATGCTGAGCGGCATTCTGGTTGCCATTCCTGCAGTTGTAGTGGTCTATTTCTTTATTAGTTTCCAATCAAAAAAAATACAAAGCAAGATTGATTTAGGGAAGCTGATAGATGTGGAAAAAATTCATATCAATGCCAAATCATTAAGCTATTCATTGCTGATGCTTATTGTACCACTTGTGTTGATCGCAATGGCATCGGTAATTAAATTATTGAACACTGATTTTCCTTTGCAGGATTTACTGCTCTTTATGGGGAGTCCTGCTATCGCCTTATTATCAGGTTATATGATTGGCTTATTGGCTAAATTGCCTGAGGGCAAGTCAAATTATGATTTGATACAAACTGCATTGCAACAGGCCGGACCGATTTTGGTACTCACAGGATGCGGAGCTGCATTTGGCAGGGTAATCAGCGGTAGTGAAATTAATTTTGTGCTTGTTAACTGGATTGAGCAGGTAGAAGTAAATGGTATTGTTTTTTTATTGATTGCATTTCTCCTGGCTTCATTTTTTAAAACCATACAAGGTTCAAGTACTTCGGCACTTATTATCAGCAGTGTGATAATTGCACCATTGTCAGTTGCAGCTGGTTTTGTTACACCCTGGGATTTTGCCTTGCTGATATCAGCGCTTGGCGCTGGAGCCATGACCCTTTCGCACGCCAACGATTCTTATTTCTGGGTGGTGATTCAAATGAGTGGTTTCGATTTGAAGAACGGATTAAGGGGCATGAGTATAGCTACAATTGTGCAAGGCATTAGTGCTTTGCTTATGGTGATCATTTTATACCTGCTTACCCATTGAAATGAAAATACTGCTGGCACCTGATAAGTTCAAAGGTTCATTAAGCGCCAAAGAAGTTTGCAGCGAAATAATGGCTGCATTTAAGCAAGCCGGTAGAAATGACGAGCTCGTTGCTTTTCCTTTAGCTGATGGAGGTGA
>DAOLDI010000317.1:0-3643 GCA_035327445.1 Cyclobacteriaceae bacterium
TGTTGTTGTGTTGGGAAGGAGAGACAGGAAATATCCGGATTTAAATCTGCCTTGATAAATATAGAAGTGCTGTCATGTATGAAATGAAATATTAATTCATCTTTTTCCTGAGAATAGCATTCACTTAGTACTGCATTGGTAAAGACAGTGCTTAATTCTCTTGAAAGTTTAAGGATGAAGTAGTAATTATTGTGCAAAACTATAGCTGAATTTTAAGGCCATCGTATGCCAAAGCTATATAATCAGGTAGTTTTTTCTCTACTTCTTTATGCAAACCCAGTTTATGACTGATATGCGTGAAGTACGCCTTTGCAGGATTGATCTTTTTCACCATGTCAATGGCTTCTTCCAGGTTGAAGTGCGAGATATGCTTTTCATTTTGTAAGGCATTCAGCACCAATGTTTCGGTTCCCTTTAATCGCTCAAAGGTTTCAGCGGGTATTTGATTGGCATCGGTTATGTAACTGAAATTGCCCAGGCGGAAACCTAATACCGGTAACTTCAAATGTTTTACTGGCAAGGGTATAAAGTCAACCCCTTCAATTTCAAAGGCTTCATCGTTGATCTCATGTAATTCCAGCCTGGGTACGCCCGGGTAGAAATTGGCTTCAAAAGCATAGGCAAATTCTTGTTTAAGTTGTTGTTGCACCGCTGCGGTTGCATAAATGGGCATATCCTTTTTTTGCTTGAAGTTGAAGGCACGCACATCATCCAATCCGGCAGTATGATCTTTATGTGCATGGGTAAATATTACGCCATCAAGTTTGTTGATTTTCTCGCGCAGCATTTGTTGCCGGAAGTCGGGCCCGGTATCAATTACAAAACTTTTGCCTTGTACTTCAATGTGTATAGAAGTTCTCAGGCGCTTATCCCGGAAATCCAAAGAGCTGCATACCGCACATGCGCAGCCGATAACCGGCACGCCTTGCGAAGTACCCGTTCCGAGAAAAGTTACTGTCAAGCTGCGGTTTCTGTTTGATTAATTTCCTGGTAAAACTCCAGGTTCTTCTCATTCATCTTTGTCGTATCTAACTGCACGGTTCTTAAAATATCTACCAGGCAATTGATTTTGCCTTCCATGGGGTAAAACTTATTTACGATAATGATTTTACTGTCTTTCAATACACACCAGCCGGGTTTAAAATTCCCTTTTTCATAGCGCAACATGTGGTCCGACTCTGCAATTATATCTTCAAGTTTGCTCAGAAAGTGTTTGGTGTATTTAATCATACGACAGGTTTTTCAAATGATGGCTGCAAGATAATGATTAGCTTTGAACCATGACTAAAAATGAAGCTGGCAGCCTTAAAAATGCAGGAAAAGACAAAACCCTGCTTGTCATTTTGGGGCCTACGGCTTCAGGCAAAACTGCCCTTGCGGTGCAGTTAGCCAAAGCTTTAGAGGCGGAGGTTATTTCTGCCGATTCGCGACAGGTTTTTAAAGAAATGAAAATAGGTACTGCCAGACCTGAACCCGAAGAGTTGCAGGGTGTGCCACATCATTTGCTGGCATTTTTATCCATACAGGATGATTATGATGCCGGTACTTTTCGCCATGATGCCTTGCGAATACTGGATGAAATTTTTTCCCGAAAGCAGTACGCTATTCTTTGCGGTGGTTCGGGCTTGTATATCAATGCTTTGCTTGATGGCTTTGACGATTTACCTCCTGTGCCAGCAGCTTTACGTGAGTCGATTCAGGAAAATTATAAAATGCATGGCCTCAGCTGGCTGCAGCAGGAATTGAGTCGCCTTGATCCGGATTATTATGCGGAGGTCGATCAACAAAACCCGCAACGCCTTATGCGTGCCCTCGAAGTTTGCATGGCTTCGGGGAAGCCTTTTTCTGGTTTCAGAAAAGGCACAAAATCAAATTTGAACTGCAGAATTATAAAAATCGGCATTGAAATGGATCGGAAAGTATTAAACACCAGAATTGATGCCCGCATGGATGAGATGATTGCCAATGGTTTATTTGAAGAAGCTAAATCACTTTATCCTTTCAAATCAAAAAATGCTTTGCAAACAGTTGGCTATAAAGAGATATTTGACTTTATGGATGGCAAGCATGACAAAGCCGAGGCAGTGCGCTTACTCAAGCGCAATTCAAGAAGGTATGCCAAGCGCCAGCTAACCTGGTTTAAAAGAGATGAAGAGATACGCTGGTTTAAGCCTGAAGAGTTTGAGGAAATTTATAAAGTAGTAGTTGACAGTTGACAACATTTTCCTGATTTCACTACCATTGTCAACTGTTAACTGTAAATTGTCAACTGTCAGATAGCAATGAGTAGTAAAAAAGTTTTGATTATCACCTACTACTGGCCGCCCAGCGGAGGAAGTGGTGTGCAGCGATGGCTCAAGTTTGCAAAATATCTGCCAGAAGCAGGCTGGGAACCCATTGTATTCACACCTGAAAATCCTGCTTATCAATTAAAAGATGAATCATTACTGCAAGATGTTGGCCCCGAAATAGATGTCATCAAATTGCCCATCTGGGAACCTTATACCATCTGGCAAAAAATATCCAAACAAAAAGTTAATCAATTAGATATGGCCGATGCCGGCAAGCAGGGATGCATCGGTAAACTGGCCACCTGGATACGCGCGAATTTTTTCATTCCTGATCCACGTGTATTTTGGGTTAGACCAGCTGTGAAAATTTTGAAAGAGATTATCCAATCCAATAACATCAGGCATATCATTACCACAGGTCCGCCTCACAGCATACACCTCATTGGTTTGAAACTGAAGAAAGCCAATAAGGGCTTAACCTGGTTGGCCGATTTTCGCGATCCATGGTCACAATGGGATTTACTCGCAACACTGGGAGTAAAAGGCTGGGCTTTGCGCAGACATCAATCGCTTGAGCAAGAAGTGATGCAACATGCCGACAGGGTGATAAGCGTTACGCCCACCTATGTCGAAATGTTTAAGCAATTAGGTGCAAGAAGAGTAAGCCTGCTTACGAATGGTTATGATGAAGCTGATTTTAAAAACTTACAAAAAGTTAAATCTGAAAAATTCATCATCAGGCATTTAGGTGGAGTAGATGCGCTGCGAGATCCCAGACCTTTTTTACAGGCATTAAAAGCATTATTGATGCAGGCAGAACATGCTGAGCTTGCGCAAAACTTAGAAGTAAGCTTTACCGGAACGGTTAATACCACATTGCAGGAAGAAATTCTGGCAGATGAATTTTTGCAAAAATGTTGTTCTTTTCATGCACCTGTGCCCCACAAAGAAGTTTCTGAGTTGTATGCAAACAGCGCTATGCTTTTGCTCATATTGGCATCACAACAATTGGCTGCAGGAAATATTCCGGGAAAATTATTTGAGTACATCGCCTCAGGCTGCAGGGTAGTAGGCATTGGCGAACCCGAAGGAGACAGTGCTAAGATTTTAGCTGATTCGGGTGCGGGAAAAGTTTTTGCCAGAACAGATGTACAAGGCATACAGGATTTCATACTTCAGGCATATCAGCAATGGAAAACAGGCGATATGCAATCAGGCGCATCCATCGAGCATTACAGCAGAAGAAATCTTACGAAGGCATTAGTTGCTTTACTCGAAGCCTAATCAATATGATTAAAATTACTTCCTAAGCTTAAGCACAATTTGATACAGTGTATGATTAATTTCTTCTG
>DAOLDI010000318.1:0-3592 GCA_035327445.1 Cyclobacteriaceae bacterium
TTTCCGGAAATTGAATATGCAGCTACCACCACCTGGATATCGCCCTATACACTCTCAATTGATGAACACAGTGTTAAAGCAGATGGCTATCATGTAGGTTCTGATTACTTCAATATCTTTTCGTTCCAACTGATTGAAGGCGATGCTGATAAAGTACTGGAAGACAAATATGCCATGGTGATATCGCGCGAGCTTGCGCTCAAGTTGTTTGATACCGATAAAGATATTATCGGCCGCACGGTTGAATATCAGCAATCCAAAAGTTTCCAGGTAACGGGTGTTTTTGAAAAAGAAAGTGCCGCATCCTTTCAGTTCGATTTTGTGCTCAACTTCGAGGAGTTTAAATCAGAAAATGAATGGGTAACAAGTTGGGGCAATAACGGGCCTTCAACTTTTGTAATTCTGGCCGAAGGAAGCAATGCAAGTGAGCTTAGTGAAAAAATCAAGGACTATGTGAAATCAAAAAATGAGCAATCCAACATAACTTTATTTCTACAACCTTTTTCTGAAAGATACCTCTATGGAAAGTTTCATAACGGTCAGCCGGCAGGTGGCCGCATTGAATATGTGAGATTGTTTTCCATCATAGCCATCTTCATTTTGTTAATTGCCTGCATCAATTTCATGAACCTCTCCACTGCACGTGCTTCCAAAAAAGCCAAAGAGGTAGGCATCAAGAAAACAGTTGGCGCACAGCGTGGCTCTTTGATGTTGCAGTACATCAGTGAATCCATTTTCACTTCCTTCCTTTCATTGCTTGTTGCGTTGGCTATTGTCTGGTTATTTCTGCCACAATTCAATACCATTACCGATAAACGCATTGTATTCAACCCGACTGATGCAGAACTTATACTTAGCTTCCTGGGCATTACCTTATTCAGTGGTATACTGGCAGGAAGTTATCCTGCCTTCTTCTTGTCAAGCTTTAAGCCCTCGCAGGTATTGAAAGGAGAAATCAAGGGTTCATATGCAGAACTCTGGGCGCGTAAGGGCCTGGTAATTTTTCAGTTTGCACTTTCTGTGATTCTAATTGTTTCGGTAATGGTTATTTACAGTCAGATAGATTTTGTGCAGAACAAAAATCTCGGCTACAAGAAAGATAATCTCATCCGCTTTCCGGTAGAAGGGAAGTTGAATGAAAATAAAGAAAGTTTTTTAACTGAAGTAAGAAGAATACCGGGTGTGGTAAATGCCTCTACCATGGGCCATACCCTGATGGGCAGGAATAACAATACCAGCGGTTTACGTTGGGAAGGAAAAAATCCGGAGGAAATTGTTTTGTTCGAGAATGTTCGGGTGAATTATGATATGCTGGAAACACTTGGTGTTGAGTTAGCTGAAGGAAGATTCTTTTCCCGGGATTTTCCTGCCGATTCGAGCAAGATTATTTTCAATGAGGCGGCCATCCGTGTGATGAATCTGGAAGAACCTATTGGTAAAACCATTAATCTCTGGGGCAGGTATGATTTGGAAATTGTTGGTGTGGTGAAAGATTTCCATTTTCAATCGCTTCACGATGTAGTCAATCCATTATTCTTCATGCTGACTCCACAAAATACCTGGACGGTAATGGTACGCATAGAAGGAGGGAAGGAGCAGGAAACCATTGCAGCGCTTGAATCTGTGTATGCTGATTTTAATCCCGGCTTTACATTGGATTATAGATTCCAGGATGTTCAATATGCTAAACTCTATGCGGCCGAGCAGCGCGTAGCTTCACTCTCTGCATACTTCGCGGGCTTTGCCATTTTGATTTCTTGTTTAGGCTTGTTTGGTTTGGCTACATTTAGCGCAGAAAGAAGGCTGAAAGAAATCGGCATTCGCAAATCATTAGGTTCTTCTGTCGGCAATATTGTGCTTTTACTTTCAGGAGATTTTACCCGCATGGTCATCATCGCCATTGGTATTGGTCTGCCACTGAGTTACTACTTGCTCGACAAATGGCTTGAACGTTTCGCTTTTCATGTTGAACTGGAACTGTGGTATTTCGCAGTTGCCGGCTTGGCAGCACTATTCATTGCATGGTTAACGGTAGCCTCTCAGGCCATTAAAGCAGCACGCGTAAACCCGGTGAATTGTTTGAGAACGGAATGAGATATTGTGTTGAGGTGTTGAAGTGTTTAGGTGTTAAGGTTCAGTATTAATTTTATTTTAACATCAACACTTTAACACTTCAACACCTTAACACCTTTTACCTACCACCCAATCCCATAATCCTCACCATGATTGCTTGAGCCTCCCCAGAAACTGCCATGCTTCCAGTCGAAGAAGATGGCATTGATAGGACCAGAACTGCGCTCAACAAAATCCATTTTGTAACCCATGCGCGAAAGTTCTTTACGTATCCAGGGCATGGTGCTGTTTTGCAAAGTAATGTTGCCGGGTTTGAATTCATGCTTGCCAAAGGAAGCACGCATCTGGTAAGAATTGAAGTTGGCCGCTTCGGCAGCTTCCTGCACATTCATACCAAACTCAACCATGTTTAAAAAGAACTGCAACAAATTTTGGTCTTGCGAATCTCCACCTTGCACCGCAAAAGAAATAAAGGGCTTACCATCTTTTAGTGCCAGACTTGGTGTTAAGGTAACTCTTGGTCGTTTGCCGGGTGCAACTACATTGAAAGGATTTTCTTTTTCATCCAATACAAAACTCTGCATGCGCTGACTCAAACCTACTCCGGTCTTGCCGGCAATCACTGCGGGTATCCAACCACCGCTGGGTGTAATGGAAACTACCCAGCCTTCTTTATCAGCCGCTTGTACTGTAGTAGTGCCTGCGTAAAATGATTCCAGAAAATCTTCTGTCAGATTTTGAGGTTGTTTTGGCAAGAGATTGGCTTGTCCCCAGTCTTTCAGCAAATGGAGATATGGATTTACCTTGCCTTCAAAAGGATAGGGGTCACCGGGTTTGATGTTGGGGTCGTTCTTTTCAGGATTGATAAGCTTGGCTCTTTCTTTGGCGTACTCCTTTGAGAGTAATCCTTGTACAGGCTCCACCGGCTCGGTGTAAATATCTCCGTAATAAAAATCCCTGTCAGCGAAAGCTAAATTCATCGCCTGGTAAAGTGTGTGAATGTATTGCGATGAATTATATCCCATGCTCTTGATGTCGAAGTTTTCGAGAATGTTCAATGATTGTAACAAGGCAGGGCCTTGCGTCCAGACATTGAGCTTATATACATCAATACCTTTGTAATTTGTTTTCACAGGTTCTTCTTCAATTACACGCCAGTTGGCCAAATCCTGCAGGGTGATGAGTCCGCCCTGCTCTTGCACACCGCGTACAAATTCTTGTGCGATATCACCTTTATAGAATCTGTCGTAAGCAGCATACAAAGCTTCTTTGCGCGACTTCTTTTTCTTCAAAGCTTGTTGCTCAGCATCTACCATTTTTTTGAGCGTCTCCAATAAATCATGCTGTTTAAAAATTTCACCGGCATGTGGGGCTTCACGCTCTTCTCCTAAATGTGGCAGAAAAACAGCTTTGGAATAAGGCCATTCTTTGATACGGTTTTTGCCACGCTCAATTGAGTTAGCAGTTTGTTCTTCAATAGGATAACCATCAGCCAATTGCATGGCAGGAGCAAGTACAT
>DAOLDI010000319.1:0-3591 GCA_035327445.1 Cyclobacteriaceae bacterium
TGAAACTGAACGTGCTTGTATAGCAGAATTAGAGAAACTTTCTTTTATCAAAAAATCCGGAGTCATTGTACCGGCCATATCAACCGGAAAAATCACTTTCGTTTTCAGGCAGCAGTAACTTTATATTTTAGTGATTGTTAAACTCTTATCTCATTATCTTTGATAAGATGCTAAAGATTGCCTGGTCGCCACAATACGTATTATCCTTACCACCCAATCACCGCTTTCCCATGAGTAAGTACGAACTACTTCCTCAGCAACTTTTGTATGAAGGCACGATAAGTGAAGCTAATATTTTCTCTCCAACTACTATCGATACTACATGGGTCTTACTGAGTCATGAAAACACTTACCTGCAAAAGCTGATCAATTTAAGTTTGAGTGATAAGGAAATCAGAAGAACGGGTTTTCCACTCACGCGCATGCTGGTTGACAGAGAGCTTGTGATCATGCAAGGAACGCTGCAATGCGCCATATATGCACTTCAATATGGTGTTGCCATGAACATTGCCGGAGGAACTCACCATGCTTTCAGCAATAAAGGTGAGGGCTTTTGTTTGCTAAATGATATAGCCATTGCAGCCAACTACCTATTGCATGAGCAACTTGTAAATAGAATTTTGGTAGTAGATCTTGATGTGCATCAGGGTAATGGCACAGCACAGATTTTTCAACATGATAGCAGGGTTTTTACATTCAGTATGCATGGTGCCAATAATTATCCTTTGCATAAAGAACAATCCAATCTGGATATTGGCTTGGCCGATTTTACTGATGACAATTTCTATTTAAAAACGTTAGATGCCAATCTTAAGCATCTGATCGATAGTGTAGAACCCGATTTTATCTTCTTTCAGTCGGGAGTTGATGTTTTGGCAACTGATAAATTGGGTAAACTGGCATTAAGCAGAGAAGGCTGCAAACAACGTGACCGCCTTGTGCTTGAAACAGCCAAAAGCAATGGCATTCCTATAGTAGCCAGTATGGGAGGTGGATATTCAGAAGACTTCAAAGATATTATCGAAGCACACGCCAATACCTACCGATTGGCACAGGAAATTTTCTTTTGATTAACCACAACATTCGATTTCCATACTTGTTTTAAAAGCATGGAAAAGAAGACAACAAGCAAGAAAAAGGCTACAACTGCGAAAGAAGCTTTCAACTTCATAACTGCTTATAAGCAATACCTGTTGGAACACGGACACAAACCTAGCTCTGTTTTCAAATTTTGTAAAGATAATGGGCAAACTGAAGAGGCATTTTACGCTCAATTTGCTTCATTCAACACCTTAGAAAAGAATATTTTTCTATCTTATTTTCAGCAAGTTAAGCTGACTTTAGAAGCTGACAGTAATTACCTGGAGTTTACTGCACGCGAGAAATTGCTGGCCTTCTATTATAGCCTGATAGAAGTGCTGAGAAAAGACCGCAGCCTCGTGTTGATTTTGGCGGGCTCGCATCAAATTTTGAAGCCTGAATTTGTGCCCGATTACCTCAAACTCTTTAAATCCTCTTTTGAAGATTGGATCAAAGAAATTATTGCCGAAGGTAAGATTACCGGTGAAGTGGCCAACAGACCCATTGGTTTTGATAAACCATATGCAAGCATATTCTGGTTGCATTTCAATTGGCTCTTACAGTTTTGGCTGAAAGATGAAAGCAAAGGTTTTGAAAGTACAGATGCGGCCATTGAGAAATCAATAAACCTTGCTTTTGAGTTCATTGGACAGAATGCCTTAGACCGCGTATTAGATTTTGCCAAGTTTTTATATCAAACACATAGATGAAAGAGCAGGAGAAAATTCCCGTAAGCAGGGTGCAGCGAGCATCAAAATTTTTAAGTACGGGTGCAAAAGTGGGAGGCAATTACATTAAGCATTACAGTAAAAAGCTCTTTGATCCTGAATTGAATCGCGATGAACTTAATGAAGACAATGCCAGAGATATCTACAATTCATTAAGTGAACTAAAAGGCAGCGCCTTAAAAGTGGCCCAGATGCTGAGCATGGATAAGAACCTTTTGCCTCAGGCCTATCAGGATAAGTTTTCGATGGCCCAATACAGTGCGCCTCCACTTTCATACCCTTTAGTGCAAAAGACATTTCAAAAGTATTTTGATAAGAGCCCTGCACAATTATTTGATTCTTTTTCCATCAAGGCAGAAAATGCTGCATCAATCGGTCAGGTTCACATTGCCACATTAGCAGGTAAAAAGCTTGCGGTTAAAATTCAGTATCCGGGAGTGGCTGATAGTGTGAAATCAGACTTACGCATGGTAAAGCCCATGGCCTCACGTCTTTTCAACATCAATACACAGGAATTGGAGCAATACATTGTAGAAGTTGAAGAGAGACTTCTTGAAGAAACAGATTATACCCTGGAGCTTAAGCGTTCTATGGAATTGTCTAAGGCATGCAGTCATTTGCCTAACATCGTCTTTCCAACTTACTATCCTGATTTATCCTCTGAGAAAATCCTGGTTATGGATTGGATTGAAGGCAGACCGTTGAAAGATTATCTGAAAGAAAATCCAACGCAAGAAAAACGCAATGAGATTGGGCAGGCATTATGGGATTTTTACAATTATCAGATGCATGAATTGCGACAAGTACATGCCGACCCACACCCGGGTAATTTTATCATCACTAAAGATGATAAATTATGCATCATTGATTTTGGTTGTGTAAAAGAAATACCCAACGATTTCTACGAAAAGTATTTTGCACTGATTCGCAAAGATACTGTAGCAGATAAAGAGAAGTTAGATAAGCTTTATTATGAATTAGGATTTATTTCTGAACAGGATACCGAAAAGGAGATCACCTTCTTTAAATCCCTTTTTAATCAAATGATCAATTTATTAGGCCGGCCATTTTATCAGGATACTTTTGATTTTAGTAATGAGAAGTATTTCAGGGAAATATTTGAAACCGGTGATAAATATTCGCGCATGAAGGAAGTGAGAAACTCAAAATCAGCCCGCGGACCACGTCATGCACTCTATATCAACCGGACCTTTTTTGGTTTATATAATATTTTACATGATTTAAAGGCCGAAATCAAAACTACTTCGATTGCGCTGGCATAATTGTTTAAGAATGCTTTCTATTAAAAATAAATACCTCGCTGTCTGCGGGGTATTTTTTTGCCCGTTTGTAAGAGTAAATAGCCAAGCCGCTACAAAAAGCGCTTTTAAATCCCAACTGATTTACTTAATATGTGCAACGTTTTAGAAACTCAATATTTCAATTCATGAACCTCAATCTTAAAGCAACTGAAGAACATACTTTTGATGCCATCGTAGTAGGCACAGGTATTAGCGGGGGCTGGGCAGCCAAAGAACTTACAGAAAAAGGCCTTAAAACCCTGGTGTTAGAGCGTGGCAGAAATGTGCGCCACGTTAATGATTATCCAACCATGACCAAAGAACCGTGGGAATTACCTAATAACGACAGACTTCCTGAAGAGGAGTTGAACAAAGATTATTACGTTCAGAAGCGTACAGGTTATACCATGAGAGAATCTACCAGGCACTGGTGGGTAAAAGATACAGAACATCCATACACAGAAGTAAAGCGTTTCGATTGG
>DAOLDI010000320.1:0-3587 GCA_035327445.1 Cyclobacteriaceae bacterium
GGACGTACAATTGCCCATTGCAGGTACTGGTTCGGGTGGCGTCATTTATAATTCGGCCAGTGCAACTGGTGCACCGTATTTAGGTTTTTCACACAACAACACATTACTTAGTACAATCATATCTAATGGTAGCAATAGCAGGTTGATTTTTGCACATGCGGGCGCCAACCGAATTGTAATTAATGCTGATGGTAATGTGGGTATTGGTACAGGAACGAGTAATCCGGCCTCACGACTGCATGTGGTTGGTGAAACCCGCCACGAAGGTCATGTAGTTTCCCCATCGGCAGCTGCAATTTCTATTACAGCTCCTGCTTCGGCAATTACACCTGAAAGAAAATTTGTAAAGCTAAATACAACCGGTGTAGAGAATGGTGTAAGAGAAATACTTGGAGGAGTAGATGGAAAAGAATTAATACTGACAAACGTAAATAATAACTGGGGAATATTGATTGTACCAAGACAAGGTGCTCCAACACCTAATGACTTGATTCTAAAAGATGGAAACAACTTTATGCTGGCACCCAGGTATACCTTACATATCATATACGATGCTGGCAGACAAGCCTGGCTGGAAGTAAGCAGATCTGAAAACACCATCAACTAATGCGCTACGGATTTATCATATTACTTTTTTCCATCCAGTCTGCATTTGCGCAAGGCCTTTATAATAATGGTGCCATCATCAGCATCAATAATGGAGCTGCTTTCAATGTACAAGGCAATGCCACCAATAACGGCACCATTATCAACAATGGTAATTTTCTCGTTTCAGGTTTTTGGCTAAACAACGAGACCTATGATCCGGGTACCGGAGATTTCACACTAAACAGCAGTGGAGATCAGGTTGTAAATCATAATGCTCAGTCATTTACCAGATTAGTTATTAATGGTGGCGGTATTAAATTCTTCCTGGCTGACATAGAAATTCTGGAATCATTAGACCTTACCAATGGTCATTTAGTTTCGCAAGATGGTGCCAGAATTATTGCAGATGAAAATGCTGCTATCAGAGAAGGCACCAATAATGCCCATGTGGTAGGACCATTTTACCAGCGCGGTAATGGTGATAAACTTTTTCCGGTAGGTAATGGCAGTGTTTACCTGCCGGTTATGTTACTGGGCATTGAGAATAATACCGATGCAGTTGGTGTGCTTTTATTGGAGCCGAATCCGATTACTCAGATCAATGAAGGCATAACTGAAATTGCCAATAGCCGTGCCTGGAATATAGACTTAAGCTTAGCAAATAATGCCACTGCACTTGTTGAACTACCTTTGGTTAATGATTCATTTTTAGCGAACATCAACGAGGCAGTGGTGGCATTTGCTCCTGAGGGAAGCGATTTCTTTTCATCCATTGGCAATTCTGCAAGCAGTGGCACACCACAGGCAGGATTTTTAAGAAGTGCTCAAAGAATCAATAATTCAGGCTTAGCCGCTGTTGCCTTTTTCAGAGAAGCTGAGGTTGTTGCGCTTCCGCCTGAAGTTTATAATGTAGTTACGCCCAATGGCGACAGCAAGCACGACTTCCTGAAAATTCAGCACATTGAATCTTATCCGGATAATACTGTACATATATTCAATCGTTGGGGAGATGAATTATTTAGGATAAGAGGCTATGATAACAATGAACGAATTTTTGCAGGCAGAGCTAATCTGAAAAATACAGATGAATTGCCTGAAGGTACTTATTACTATGTGATTCATGACGGAATTGGCGGCAGGTATTCAGGCTTCTTTCTTTTAAAGCGATGAGAAAAATTTTACTTATTATATTTTTTCTAACTACATACTTCGCTTTATATGCGCAGCAGGATCCGCTTATATCTATATACCAGTTCAATCAATTGATGTTAAATCCAGCTTATGCCGGTATGCACACCAACATGTCATTATCTATGCATAGCAGGGCACAATGGATTGGCATTGAAGGTGCACCTGTTACCAGCATATTGAGCGGGCATGCAGCCATGCATAAAAATAAAGTAGGGGCCGGGGCATGGTTAAGCTACGATCAGTTTGGAGTTTACAGAAACACAGAATTTTATACAGCTTACTCTTACAAGATTAGACTAGACGACTGGCAATTGAGCATGGGTGTGCAAGGTGGTATAACAAGTTACCGTACCGACTTCAGTAAGATTAACCTGGAATATGATGACGATCCGGTTTTATTGGGTGTAATTGATAACCTGTCAAGACCCAATTTTGGTGCGGGTGTAATCATGAATAATGAACGTGTATTTTTTGGCTTATCAGTTCCAAAAATATTAAACACAAAACTAGAAGAAGAATCAGCAAGTTTGTTAAGAGCAAAAAGACATTATTACTTAAGCGCTGGTGTTGTGCTGGTGCCCAGCACATTTGTAAAATTGAAACTGGCTACTTTGATGAGAATGGTGGAGGAACAACCTGCTTCGCTTGATTTTTCTGCCACCATGATTATAGGTGAAACTATTTGGGCCGGTTTGTACACACGCAATCTGAATACTGCCGGCTTATACGCGCAATTTGAGATCAGCCAAACATTAAGAGCCGGTTATGCATTTGAATTGGCTGTGAATGATCTGATGTATAACAACATTGGCAGTCATGAGATCATGCTTTCATTAGACCTGGTGCCATTCTCTTTTCACTATTTTAAAAGAAGATATTTCTGATCAGGACTTATCAATTGCCTTCATAATTTTTTCGCAAGCCAGTTTAATTTCATCTTCAGTAATAGTAAGGGGAGGGGCAATGCGAAAACTATATGGGTGTGATAAAAACCAATAAGTGATTACGCCTTCATCCAAACAATTCTGTACAATTCGGTTTACCTTTTCTGCTGATTCAAAATCGATGGCAAACATCAGTCCGATGCGCCTGATCTCTTTGATGTCAGGATGATTCAATAATGAGGCAATCAGCTTTCCTTTTTGTTCAACATTTTGAAGTAAGTTCTCATTTTCAATTACTTCTAGTCCGGCCAATGCCGCAGCGCAGCAAACCGCGTTACCACCAAATGTGGTAATATGCCCCAGCATAGGATTGTGACTAAGTGTTTTCATTTTTCCTGGCGAAGAAATAAAAGCTGCGATGGGTAAGCCTGCTCCAAATGCTTTACCTATGGTGAGTATATCGGGCACAATATCAAATTGCTCAAAGGCAAACAAGGTTCCGGTTCTACCCATACCGCATTGTATTTCATCAAGTATCAATAAGGCACCGGTTTCATCACATCTTTTTCTTAATGCCTGCATGTACGATTTCTCCGGAATACGCACGCCTGCATCGCCTTGAATAGTTTCTACAATTACACAGGCAGTTTTTTCAGTGATGGCTGATAATTGTGCTGCTACATTAAAATCTAAAAATCTTACATCTGGCAATAAGGGTCTGAAGGCATATTTTTTGGCTTCATTGCCCGAAACACTTAATGAACCATGCGTACTGCCGTGGTAAGATTTTATAAAAGAAATGATTTCAGTTCTGCCGGTGTAACGCTTGGCAAGTTTAAGTGCAGCTTCGTTTGCTTCTGTTCCTGAGTTTACAAAATAAGTCATGGATAATGATGGTGGAAGAAGTGAAGCAAGTTTGGCTGC
>DAOLDI010000321.1:0-3582 GCA_035327445.1 Cyclobacteriaceae bacterium
ATTCACGTATAAACTCGCGACAAGCCTGCTCGGGCCTGGCATTTCGCATAAAATGCTCACCCATCAGAAATCCATTATAACCATGCTGCTTAAGTTCTAAAATTGTATCTGTGTGATCGATTCCGCTTTCTGCCACCTTGACAACACCTTGCGGAATTTTACCTGCCAGGTTGATGGCCGACTGGATGTTCGTTTCGAAAGTCTTCAGGTTACGGCTGTTCACACCTATCATCTCCAGCGGCAATGCAATCACTTTATTAAGCTCAAGCTCATCATGCACCTCAACTAATACCTCCAGCATTAATGACCTGGCAAATTCATGAAAGCGTTTTAACTCATCTGCAGCAAGCACGGCAGCAATCAGCAAAATAGCATCTGCGCCAATAGATTTCGCTTCAATGATCTGGTATTCATCAATGATAAAATCTTTTCGAAGTATGGGACAAAAATTAAACTTGCGTGCTGTTCTCAGATCATCATTTGTACCTCCAAAAAATTCTTTATCAGTTAGAACTGATAAGGCTGATGCACCGGCCTGCATATACCCGATGGAAGTTCTCTCTACAGATACGTATGGGTTAATCATACCTTTTGAAGGAGACTTACGCTTAATCTCAGCAATAATTCCAGATTTATCATCACGCAAAAGATATTTCTTCAATGATACCGGGT
Organism: Cyclobacteriaceae bacterium; assembly: GCA_035327445.1. Lineage (GTDB taxonomy): Bacteria > Bacteroidota > Bacteroidia > Cytophagales > Cyclobacteriaceae > DAOLDI01. The sequence goes on from DAOLDI010000321.1 coordinate 673, forward strand.
TGGACTTGTAGTAAATGCTCTGTTCAAGTAAAGCCACCGGATAAAGGGCCTTGCGGTCGGCCACTTCTTTCTTTTTATGCGCTATTATTTGTTCAAGTATATCCATCACTTCTTATTTAATTCCATTAGTCTTTTAAATGTTTGATAAGCTGCACCGGAGTCTAACGCCTCTGCTGCTTTTTGTACGGCATCAGTTAAACTCAATTGCTGATTGGCACAGAACAAAGCCATGCCTGCATTGGCAATAGCTGCGGCTCTTTGCGCTTCGCTGCCTCTTCCCTGTATTACTTCCAGGAAAATATCTGCTGCCGCCTCCACCGTATCTCCACCATGCAGGGCATCAGCATCAACCTGAGCTAATCCCAGTTGAACGGGACTAATCAATTGCTCTCCTTGATTTGAAAATATTTTGAAGTCGCCTGTGAGCGAAATCTCATCATATCCATCCAATGCATGCACAATTACAAATTGCTTGCTACCCTCCTGGTAGAGGTAGGCATATTGCCGGGCCAGTTCCAAATTAAAAACGCCAACCAGTTGAATATCCGGAGCAGCCGGATTAACCATAGGGCCGAGCATATTAAAAAAAGTTTTAACACCCAGTTCTTTTCTGATGGGCGCCACGTGCTTCATGGCCGGATGAAAAAGCGGAGCATGCAGAAAAGCAATATTGCATTGCTCCATGCTTTTGAAGAGTTTATCCTTTTCATTCGTAAACTCATAACCAAAGTATTGCAATAAATTGGATGAGCCGCAGGCACTTGAAACACCATAGTTACCATGCTTGGCAACAGCTTGCCCTGCTGCCGCCACTATAAATGAAGCAAGCGTAGAAATATTGTAAGTATTTTTTCCATCGCCTCCAGTTCCACATAAATCCATCACAGGCTGATCAAATTTTATGGAAACACATAAGTCGAGCATAGCATCTCTGAAACCTGCCAGTTCATCAATGGTTATGTTTCGAACCATGTACACCGTCATAAAAGCACTTACCAGGCTGGTGTTGTGTTTGCCTTGCGCCAGCTCAATTAAAATATCGTGCGCTGCTTGCTGGCTAAGGGTTTTGTGACTGATTAAATCGTTTAATACATCTTTCATTTTATGTGTTGAAGTGTTAAGGTGCTGATGTGTTAATGTTATTTTAATTCAATACTTTCTATTCATTATTGATTCAACCAACTGCTGATCTTTTTCTTGCCATGTTGGGTCATGATGGATTCGGGATGGAATTGTAATCCTCTTACATCATAAGTAGCATGACGCAGACCCATAATCAATCCATCTGCATTTTTTGCCGTTACAATCAAATCGTTGTTGAGTGTATTTTCATCAACAGCCCAGGAATGATAGTGGCAGACCTTGAAATTACCTTCGATACCGCTGAATAGCAGCTCCGCTTTATCCACAATGCTTGTTTCAGAACTTACCCCATGTAGTACTTGCGGAATATTGAACAAGCTGGCACCATACACTTCGGCTATAGCCTGGTGGCCCAGGCAAATGCCTAAAATACTTTTCTCCTTTCCATACCCCCTGATCACCGCTTTCAGTATACCGGCTTCATCAGGCAAACCCGGACCTGGCGATAAGAGTATCTTGTCAAAAGCAGCTACGTCTGCTATTTCAATTTTATCATTGCGGTAAATCTCAGGTTCATGCCCCAGCTCGCGCAGTATGTGCACCAGGTTGTAAACAAATGAATCGTAATTATCGAGTACCAGTATTTTCATATATCTCTTAAATCTTTTCTGCCATCTTAATGGCTTTACGCAATGCTTCCAGTTTATTATTTACTTCCTGCAATTCATTTTCAGGAACTGACTTCGCTACTATGCCTGCGCCCGCCTGGCAAATCAGTTGATTATGTTTGCTCAAAAAGGTTCTGATCATGATGGCATGATTGAAACTTCCATTAAAACCGATAAAGCCAATGGCTCCGCCATAAAACTGCCGGTTGATATTTTCATACCTGTTAATCAACTGCATGGCCATGTGTTTTGGGGCACCTGATAAAGTGCCGGCCGGAAAAGTATCGGCCACTATGCGCAAAGCTGATTTTTGTGAAGGTAATTCTCCACTTACAGTAGAAACCAAATGAATTACATGAGAATAATATTGAATCTCTCTGAATACTTCTACCTCAACATTGCGGGCATGCCTGCTTAAATCATTTCGCGCAAGATCAACCAACATAATGTGTTCTGCATTTTCTTTTTCATCCGCAGAAAGCCTTTTGGCTATAGCTGCATCCTCTTCGTCACTGCCGGTTCTTCTAAAGGTACCTGCTATGGGATAGATGCTGGCTTTGCTATCCTGAATTTTAATTTGTGCTTCAGGCGAAGAACCAAATAACTTAAAGCTTCCGAAATCAAAATAGAAAAGATAAGGTGATGGGTTAATAGAACGCAAGGCACGGTACACATTAAACTCATCTCCCCTGAATGCTGAAGTAAATCTGCGAGACAATACCAGTTGAAAAACATCACCGCGCTTACAATGACTTATCCCCTTTCTTACAGATTCCATAAACTCCGCATCACTTAAGTTACTTTGCTCCTTGATTACTTCTTTAAATGGATACTGCGGGATGCGGTTACTCTGAATAATCTGCTGCAAGCTGTCAAGCTCTGATGGCTGGCCTGGTAGTAAATGTTCAAACAAAAACATTTCATTGCTGAAATGATCAACCACAATTACATACCTGAAAAACTGGTAGTAAATATCCGGAAGTGAATCATCCTTAACTTCAATACTTATATCTTCAAAGTACCTTACTGTATCATAGGCCATGTAACCAAATAGTCCGCAGGCCGGGTATTTGCTTTTCAAATCTTTATCCATCTGCAAATTTTGCATGAAGACTTGCAAGCCTGATACAACATCATCGCCCTCCTGCATGATTGTTGT
>DAOLDI010000322.1:0-3581 GCA_035327445.1 Cyclobacteriaceae bacterium
GTGAGTACCTGGAGCATTCACGAATTTATTATTTTCACAATGCGGGAGATCCTAAAGTTTATATTGGTAGTGCTGATGCTATGGTACGCAGTTTCGACAGAAGAATAGAATCTTTGTTTTTATTGGAAGAAGATATTCTGAAAAAACAGGCCATGAACAACCTGCGATACAATTTATGGGATAATTGCAATGCTTATCAGATGCAGGAAGATGGCAGTTATGTAAAAATTCAACCTGAAGCCGGGCAACCGGTATTCAATATTCATAAAGAGTTTTACCAGATTACCAGGGATAAGATACTAGACGTAAAGCTTTTCTGAATAATTGTACTTTAAGATGCGTTAATTAAATCTAATTTTGGTTTGCTTGGTATTTCTTTCATACAGGTGAAGCATGATACCATCTTTTAAACCTACTTCGGGCACAAGAATTTTGCCGGCATGGGCCCACTCCATAACCTTTAAGTAAATACTGCTGGCAGGTATAATCACATCGGCCCGGTCAGGATTCATCTGTAATTTATAAATGCGTTCTTCAATAGTATGTGCTGCAATCATGTCACGAATTTCAGCTACTTTTTTTAGCGTAATTGTTTTGCCGGGCTTGCGACTGGCTAGTTCAAAAATTTTGGTGATGTTACCACCCGTTCCCACTGCAGTAACCTTGCCGTATTCTCTTTTTACTTTCTCTTTTACCCATTTTTCCATTTCTGACCAAATGAGCGGAGAGTCATGTTGCTCCAAAATGCGCACCGAACCTATTTTAAAAGAGCGTGTCTTTATTTTTTTTCCTTTGTAATACAGGTTTAACTCAGTGCTACCTCCGCCTACATCAATATGCAGGTAAGTATCATTTTGTAAATATGTATTAATGGCTCGGTCTATCATTTCAGCCTCCTGGTTGCCGTCTATAATATTGATGTTGAGGCCAATTTCACGTTCAACTTCATCTGCAAGTTCTTGTCCGTTTTCTGCTTCGCGCATAGCAGAAGTAGCGCATATCATGTAATCATCAACCTCATATAATTCAATCAATAACTTATACGTAAGCATAAGCTTTTTGAATTTGGCAATACTTTTGGCGCTTATTTTTCCTTCAGTGAAAACATCATGGCCCAGGCGAAGCGGGAAGCGAACGTATTCCAGTTTTTTAAATATGACCTGCGGCTGACCTTCCAGTACCGAGGATACCTGGAATCGGATGGCGTTAGAGCCTATGTCAACAGCAGCTAGTTTCAAATTCTGACGTTTATAAAACCAATTTTAAATAAAATATCTGGCAATTTAATACCGATCTGCCTAATTGTGTACATTTACAAAAGTTCAAAATAGTATGGGCCTGAATTTAAATAAGCTCTTTTTACTTTTATCAGTTGTATTCCTTTTTGCTTGTGATCCTGAAGCAGGCAGAACAACTCCAGATTTGATTGTTGAAGCTTATCGCCCTGTTTATGGGCATTTGTCTCAGTCATCTATTAGTATTAAGTCGGCTAGACCTATTAAGAACCCCGGAAAGATTTATGTCTATCAACACTATCTGCTCATCAACGAGAAGCAGGCAGGGATACATATTGTTGATAACAGTAATGCAGCACAGCCACAGCAATTGGGCTTCATTGAAATTTTAGGTAATTCTGATATGGCAATTAAAGACGATATATTATTTGCCGATCATCTGGGTAGCTTGGTGGCATTAAAATCAAATCAATTTACTTCTATTGAAGAACTGGGTAAACTACCCTTGAACAATTGGTTACTTGGTGTACCTCCGCCTTCAGGAAGTTATTTTGAATGTGTAGACCAAAGCAAAGGAATTGTAATTGCATGGCAGAAAGTAACCGTTAAAAATCCTGACTGTTATGCGTTTTAATAATTTATTCATCATATTAATTGCTTTGCTTTTTACTTTTTGTGAAAGTGAAAGTGGAGACAGTTCAGGTATAGGACAGGGAGGAAGTATGACCCGCTTTGCTATACAAAACAATTTTTTGTACATCGTTGACAACCATACCATAAAGGTATTCGATATCAGTGAAAATAATTTTGTTCAGTTAAATGAAGTAACGGTAGGTTTCGGACTGGAAACTATTTTTGCCAGGGCTGAGTATTTATACCTGGGGGCTAATGATGCCATGTATATTTATTCTCTTGAAGATCCTGCCTTGCCCCGCTTCATTTTCAGATATGCACATATTGTTGCCTGCGACCCTGTTGTTGTTCAGGGAAATCGGGCATACATTACTTTAAGATCAGCAGATGACAATTCTTTTTGTAACAGGGGTATTAATGCATTAGAGATTATTGATATCACTGATCCTAATCAACCAAAACTGCTGGCTAGTTATCCCATGCAATCACCACACGGACTGGCAGTTGATGGAGATTATTTGTTTTTGTGTGAGGGCACAGGTGGTCTTAAATTTATTGATATCAGCAATGAGTTAGATATCAAAACCTTGCAGCATATTGAAGATATTGATGCTTATGATGTAATTGCCCGTAATGGCTTGTTGATTTTAACCGGTGAAGACGGCATTTTTCAGTTTAGCTATTCTGAAGATGCAGAAGAGCTTCAATTGATCAGCAAACTACCAGTTAGTAGAGAAGTCCTCTGATGCGCTGTATTTTTTTGTCTCTATCATTTTGGATAATTAGCCAAAGTCTATTTGCACAGCATTATCCTGATTCGTTGCCAGCATTATTGCCCCGCTTATCCTTAAAATTCAGTCCTTTGCACCTGATAAACTTTTATCCTTCCATTCAGCTTTCATCCGAGTACCAGGTATCGCCAAAAACCACGCTGCAAACTGGATTAGGTTATGTGTTTGACAATAGTTTTGGCGATGAGCGCTTTCAAAACAAAAGGGGAATTAAAGCAAGACAAGAGATCAGGAGGTATTACGATTTGTATCATAAATCAGATCAGGCGTATTATTTTAGTTTAGAGCTGTACTTGAATGCTGTTAATTTCAATCGCAGTGAGTGGCGTACAGAGTGTTTCGATCTTGACTGCAATATTTTATTTAACAGAAGATATAATTATGTAGTCAGGTACCGGGAACATGGCCTGAGTATCAGAAATGGGTTCATTAAATATTTATCTGCAAATATTTTTATCGATCTGGCCTTTGGTGCAACACTCAGGTTTATTGATTATCGAAAACCAAACTTACCACCGGCTTTCAATGAAGATGAATTTTGGGGATGGTTCATTGAAATACCCAATGAAAGAAAGCGAACTTCACTTGCCCCGGCCCTTACATGTAAATTGGCTTATCGCTTCAAATAGTTTTGCTTTATAAGTCATTATACTCTTAATTTGCATCACTTATCCAGAAAGACCGAGGGAATGGGCCCTTTGACGTCTTAGCATCCTGTCCCGACTGTAAACGTCAGGACGTTGTGCTAAATCCCAGGTTGCTGGCAACATCAACCAAAGATAAGTAACCCTTCTTTAGCGGGCTCTCTGGATAATGTATGATACAAACAGAGAGCATGAACATCAAAGACATTTTAAAAGAACGTATACTGGTGCTGGATGGCGCCATGGGTACCATGATTCAGCGGTATACGCTTGAGGAA
>DAOLDI010000323.1:0-3571 GCA_035327445.1 Cyclobacteriaceae bacterium
CCTCTTCATCGACCTTATCCGCGACCTGGGTGCAAGAAAAGGTGAGAAAGAATGGAACGTGGGCATGGGCCTTACTGATAATACCCGATATGATGAATATGAAGCCCTGATAGAATATGAGTGGGCACCCATTAACCGCCTGGGACTGGAGGTAGAATTGCCCTTTACTTTTTATTACCCGGTGAATGGAGAAACCAATCGGGATTCTATACCCAGGAACAAACTCAATAGTCTGAAAATGGCAGCACAGTGGTCATTCTTTGTGTCTACCAAACTGGCCACTACACTTGCCCTGGGTTATCTGCATGAGTTTGAAATAACACCCTTTGAAGATTATGGCAAGAAAAGATTTTTTGAGGGAAATATTTTCAATCCCTTTTTTATTGCCGCAAAACGTTGGGGTTTGAATTACCACACGCTGGTGTATGCCGGTCCGGTAATTGAAAAAAGATTTGGCAACCATCCGGCCAATACGCATATGCAGATCAATACTAATTTTCATTATATGATACCCGGTACACGCAACTTCATTGGCCTTGAAGTAAATAAAGAAGTGTATAAAAATGACTTCGATATGATACTAAGACCACAATTGCGTGTTGGTATTACCGATAATGTATTAATAGGTATTGTAACCGGCATACCGGTGCAGCGCGAAAATGAGCGCTTCAGTTCATTCTTCAGGTTGATTTATGAACCCGGCCACTAATCAGGGAAGCCAAAAATCAAATACAATTTCATTCATACATTTGAAATGTTTCTTCGGGCATGCCTGATGACCAATTTTTGAGCAAGGGCGGCAATCAATCTTATTATTTTCCAGGACGGTAAATTTGGTTTTGTACGGATACATGCCAAAGGCCGGAATGGTATTACCCCAAATCGAAAAAATTTCTTTCCTGAAAGCAGCCGCAATGTGCATCAAGCCGGTATCGTGAGTAAAAACATAGCGCGCTTGCTTCACAATACTTGCCGATTGATTGAGGTTAAAACTGCCGCATGCATTAAAAATAATCGTCTTCTTGTTGAGCTTGGATAAGCCCTCCTCGTATGCCTCGTGCTCAGGTTTGCGTTCAAAGAAAGCGGCAAGTTGTGTTCCTGTTTCTGCATCTTCTTTGCCTCCCAGTAAAATGATGGGCTTATTTATTTTATCGCACAACTCAATCATGCGGGGTAATGGTAATTTTTTGGTTTGATGCTGTGCCCCTAAGGCAAATACCACAAATTCTTTCTGATGTGTTTTGGGTAACCAATCACGCGGAACTTCATCTTTTTCAGGAATAAAATAATCAAGACCTAAATCATCTGTTTTTACACCCAGTGCTTTTACGGTATCCATGTAGCGGTCTACAATATGCACATTAGGCAGCTTATCAATTTTCAGGTTAACTCTCAACCACTTTTCATAATTGAGTTTATTAAAACTGTAAGCTTTTACGCCCAACCTTAATTTGATAATTGCGGTTCGCAGGTTATGGTGCAGATCGATTATACAATCAAAGTTTTCTTTTTTTAATGAACTGATCAGTTCATTGAGCTTACCATTATATACATGCACTTTTGTTAAGTAAGGATTGGAATTCACAATACCTGCATATTGTTGCTTGGTACAGTAGTGAATTTCAGCATCATCCAACTGTACTTTAAGCGCACGAATTACCGGTGTGGTGAGAACAATATCGCCAATAGACGAAAACCTGAGAATCAAAATCTTCATACGCTTATCCCCAGTTGTTTGCCTGCACGTTCTTTTCTTTTCCTGAAATGCGCTTTCAGTTCTTCTCTTGTTTTGGCATTAAATACATGCTGTTTTTCTACTCCTGCCTTACGAGCTACAGCAATGCCATATTCTACCATGGTAAGATCATCCATATTATGTGCATCGGGATTAATGCTCAGCAATACATTTTTCTCCATTGCATAGCGCATCCACCTCCAGTCAATATCCAGGCGCCAGGGGTTGGCATTAATTTCCATCACTACACCGTACTCAGCACAAGCATCAATTACGGCTTTGTGGTTGATCGGATATCCGGGTCGCTCTAACAACAGACGACCTGTTGGGTGCCCAAGAATTGTAGTGAAGGGATTAGCAATGGCATTGATCAAACGTTGAGTTGCCTTGGCTTCATGCATGTTCATTTGCGCATGAATGGACGCTACCACATAATCAAACTGCATCAAGACATCATCAGGGTAATCGAGAGAACCATCATCCAGAATATCAGATTCAATGCCTTTGAAAACTACAAAATCTTTCAGTTTTTTATTGAGCGCATCAATCTCTTTGATTTGTTCTTCCACACGTTCAATACTCATGCCGTTGGCATAAGCTGCGGTGCGGCTGTGATCGGCAATGCCAAAATATTCATAACCCATATCTGCACATCGCCCGGCCATTTCAGCTACACTGTGAATACCATCGCTCCATGTTGAATGATTATGCAATGATCCGCGCAAATCATTCAGCTCAAGTGGCAGCGGCATTTGTGTTAGCAATTCTTTTTCATAAAGTCCTTCGCGCAACTCAGGAATGAAATAAGGAATACCTGCGGCCTTATACACTTCTTCTTCTGTTGCATAAGCATTTCTAATGACTGCACGCAATGTTGTGCCACTAAATGTTAGCTGTAAGTGGTTGGCGTTTCCGGTGCTTTGTACCAGCATAGAACCAAAGCGGGCAGGATCGCAAGCAATGAAAACTATCAGCAAATCAGTTTCCTTGTGCGTGCCTTGCCATTGAAATGGTCCGCAGGCTTCTTCCTCTTTTTTCAGACTTTTTTGCTCATCCAACCAATCAAATATTTTTTTCTTTGAATTGGTGCCAATCAATATTTCAGCCTTATCAATTACTTCCATCTTTCTGCGTATGTCACCGCTCAAAGAAATTTTTGCCGGTGCAAATTTTTCATTGATTTCTTCCAGGTAGGCACCGGCAATTAACTCGGCATCCGCATAATGCAGTTTTCCCTTGTTGGCATAATAATTTTCAATGGCTTCTTTAATGTTCTCTTGTGTCTTAGCACCCAATCCTTTCAGTCGGGCAACTGCTCCCTGCTCAACCGCTTTCAGCACATCATCAAAGCTTTCTGCCCCAAGTTCTGTCCACAGAGCGCGGGCTTTTTTAGGGCCAATGCCTTTCATAAAGGCCATTTCAAGAATATCAGCAGGCGTTTTGGCTTCTAACTCATCTATCTGGCTTAGCTTACCGCTTTGGTTAATCTCATCTATATAAGCTGCAATACTTTTGCCTACTCCATCCATTTCCTGTAATTCTTTCAAACTTAATGTTGAAAGCGCCTTACTTTGTCTGCCTAAATTAAAAGCAGCAATGCTCAGACTCCTTACTTTAAACGGATTCTCATCAAACAAATCAAGCAGCACCGAAAGTCGCTTGAGTAAACCTAAAATTTCTCTGTTACTCACGAATAGCCTTTTAATATTTGTAAATTTAACAATTCAACTAATCTTAAGTTAAAATAATCACAATGAACTATTGGTTAATTAAATCGGAACCGGGAACTTACAGTTGGACAGACCTGGAGAAAAACAAGAAAACAATTTGGGATGG
>DAOLDI010000324.1:0-3550 GCA_035327445.1 Cyclobacteriaceae bacterium
TTATTTTGATGTAAGCCTTATGTTCGGGGATTTTTTTCTGAAATTTTATCGCGTTTGAAATCAAATTATTGAGAATGATTTTTAACCTTGTTTTATCCTGGAAAAGATTAGCCTCATTCAAGCCTTCTAATTCTATTTCGATGTTCTTTGCCAGTTCATCATATTTTAAATTGTCGATTATCTCCTGGCACAATTCTTTAAGCTTAATTTGTTCAGGCACTATATCAAGTCTTTTATTTTTAGAGTAATCCAGAATTTCTCCAATAAAAGCATCAAGCTTATGAATACTCTTTTCTATTTCGCTTAAATAAACGGATGCGTTTTTACCATCAACATCCAGTTTACTTACATTGATTAATCCTAATATTGATTTTAGCGGAGCGCTTAAATCGTGCGATGCACTGTAAACAAAGCGATCAAGTTCTTTATTGGTTTGTTCAAGTTCCTGGTTATTTCTTTTTAATAAAATTTCTGTTCTCTTTAAATCACTTATCAATCTTCCTGTTAAGGCTGATGATAAATACAACATGCTTGTTCCTAAAAAAATGTAGACAATACTTTCGTCAACTACCAGACCTTCTCCTCTTAATGATTGCATGAGTGTTGGGGCAACGTAAGTAACCAGGTATATGTAAGCATTGGTAAGTATAGCGAAACCAAAGCCGTATCTCATAGAAATAGCCAGAGGCATAATGGCATATACAAACCAGAATCTGTTAAAATCGATTATGAAGGTAAGTGCAAGCAGCAAGGCAAAAACGCTTATCAGCATCAAGATATTTTGAGCAGGAACTTTTGCCCATTCAAACTCAATCTCATTGGCACGTTGCAGTAATAAACCTTTCTTTTTAAGTATGGGTGAACCGTAATACAGTAATGGAATGCAAAAGCCGAAGCAAGAAGTAAATTCTCCTAAAAAATTTACGGTTAATACGGATAGGAAACTATCTCTTAATGGGCCGAAGAAAGAAATCATTACAAATTCAAGCAATGAGATCTCAATTAAAATGGGCACAACAAGACCCAGCAATATGAAATAGATTAACTGCTTAATATCCGGCAACCAGAATTTACCTTTAACAAGCTTTGTAAACAGCAACCATGAGATAAGAACAAAAAGTGTTTCAGGAATGGATATGATAAACCAACGCAGAGGTTCTTCAATACCCCAGAAATAAGTGCTTAATGATGCATTGATGTACATGGCAGGCAATACTCTTTTGGCGCCCCACCAATTAATCATCACAACTGCAAATGCTGTTGGTAAGTAGGTAAAGGCAATGCCCTGATCGTATTTAAATAAGAGTGAAAGCTGACTGCCCGCATGCAGTATCAGTACAGGCAGTACCCATGTCCACCAGGGGAGTTGTTGTGTAATCTGGTGCTTGCTTGATGACATTCAGTCTGATTTACTGAAAGATACCCACAAAAATGAAAATGTACCACCTTTGTTTAAGATGATACATTTTTATGAATTAAGTTATAATTAATTAGTGGCTTCAGCACCCTGGTTTTCATAAACTTCCAGCGGCAAACAGCTGCACACGAGGTTACGATCACCATAGGCATTATCTACCCGGCTAACCGATGGCCAGAACTTAGCTTCTTTTACAAAAGCCAGCGGATAAGCTGCTTTTGTGCGGCTGTAGGGTCTGTTCCATTCATCTGCACAAACCAGGTCGGCTGTGTGTGGCGCGTGCTTTAATACGTTGTTCTCTTTATCTGCTTTGCCTTCTTCTACTTCACGTATTTCATTTCTGATTTCAATCAAGGCATCGCAGAAGCGATCTAACTCTTCTTTGGTTTCACTTTCTGTTGGCTCAATCATTAAGGTGCCTGCAACCGGGAATGAAACGGTTGGTGCATGGAAGCCATAATCCATCAAACGCTTGGCGATGTCTTCAACTTCAATACCTGCCTTTTTGAAATCGCGGCAGTCAACAATCATTTCGTGTGCGCAACGTCCGTTTTGTCCGGCATACAATACTTTGTATTGGCCCTCCAGTCTTTCTTTGATGTAGTTGGCATTCAATATGGCCAGTTTGGTGGCATTGGTTAAACCCTCAGCGCCCATCATGGCAATGTATGCGTAAGAAATTACCAGGATGCTTGCGCTGCCCCAGGGTGCTGCAGATACTGCTGTGATTCCTTTTTCGCCTCCGGTTTTTACAACAGGATGCGCAGGCAGGTAAGGTTTAAGTTTATCGTTTACACAGATGGGTCCCATGCCGGGGCCACCACCACCGTGAGGAATGCAGAATGTTTTGTGCAGGTTAAGGTGACAAACATCGGCACCAATATTGGCAGGTGAAGTTAAACCTACTTGTGCATTCATGTTGGCGCCATCCATATATACCAATCCGCCATACTGATGTATGGTCTCACAAATCTCTATGATGGCTTCTTCAAACACTCCGTGTGTAGAAGGATAAGTTACCATCAAGGCGGCTAATCTGTCTTTGTATTGCTCAGCTTTGGCTTTCAGATCGGCCACATCAATTTTTCCTTCAGCATCAGATTTTACTACTACTACATCCATGCCTGCTAATACTGCACTCGCAGGATTCGTGCCATGCGCAGAAGAAGGAATGAGCGCGATGTTGCGGTTTACATCAGCGCGGTCTAAATGGTAGGCGCGTATCACCATCAGTCCGGCATACTCGCCCTGTGCGCCACTATTTGGTTGAAGCGAAACGCCTGTGAAGCCGGTTACTTCTTTCAGCCATGTTTCCAGGTTGCTGATCATTTCTTTGTAACCTTCAGTTTGTGTGGCAGGAGCAAAGGGATGAATTTGACCTAGTTCTGGCCAGGTTACCGGAATCATTTCTGCTGTTGCGTTCAGTTTCATAGTGCATGAACCTAAAGAGATCATGCTGTGCACCATGCTTAAATCTTTATTTTCTAATTTTTTGATATAACGCAACATTTCATGCTCTGCATGATAAGTGTTGAAGACCGGATGTGTTAAGTAAGCACTGCTGCGCTGTAAGCCGGCAGGCCAGTTACAGTTTTGTTCTGTGGCCTTTTTAGCTTGATAATTTTTAGCATGTGCAATTGCGAGTACCTCCAGTATGTTGCTTACATCGGCTGCTGTTGTGCTTTCATCTAATGAGATGCCGATGTGATTAGTATCTAAATACCTGAAATTGATTTCTTTCTTTGCAGCTTCATTTAATACGGCTGCTTTATCACTTACTGCTACTTTCAGGGTATCAAAGAAATATTCATTCTCTTGTTTAAGACCCATTGCTTTAAGTTCATTGTTGAGCAATAAGCTGAGTCCATGAATACGACCTGCAATTTTTTTCAGTCCCTCTGGTCCGTGATATACCGCATACATACCAGCCATTACTGATAGCAGTACTTGTGCAGTACAAATATTTGAAGTAGCCTTCTCTCTGCGTATGTGTTGCTCGCGTGTTTGCAAAGCCATGCGATAACCCGGTTTGCCTTGCGCATCAATAGAAGCGCCAATAATTCTGCCGGGTATTTGTCTTTTGAATTCTTCTTTAGTAGCAAAGTAAGCGGCATGCGGCCCGCCAAAGCCCAT
>DAOLDI010000325.1:0-3549 GCA_035327445.1 Cyclobacteriaceae bacterium
TAAGGGCAGGGAAATCAATGTATTGCAGGATAAATTTCCGATAGAATCATTTATACAAACTGATGCGGCTATTAACCCGGGTAATAGCGGAGGCGCATTGGTAAACAAGCAAGGTGAAGTTGTGGGAATCAACACAGCTTTGCTTTCCAGAACAGGTTCATTTACCGGTTATGGTTTTGCGGTGCCAATAGATATTGTGAAAAAGATTTTTTCTGATCTGGTGAAATACCGCACCGTACAAAAAGCATTTTTTGGTGGTAATATTTCAGATTACGATTCACAGATTGCCAGAAGATTGAATATTGAAATTGATCAGAAAGACTTTAAAGGAGTATTGCTGGCCTACATGCAAAGAGATGGCGCTGCAGCGAAAGCAGGCATGAAAGAAGGTGATATCATTACACATATTAATAATGTAGCTGTAAACAGCAGAAGTGCATTTGAAGAAGAGCTAAGTTATCGTTCACCGGGCGATGTGATTGAGGTTACTTATTTGCGCAATAAACGTGAAGCTAAAGCACAGGTAACCCTAACTAACCGAGATGGCACAACTGGAATTACCAGGAGGGAAATACTTAGCTCTGCTGATTTAGGTGCACAGTTTGAGGCTCTATCTAAAGTTGAAGTTGATTTGTATGAAGAGCGCTACAACATTAGTCTGGAAGGTGGAGTGAAAGTATTTGGTATTAAAGACGGACCCTTCAGGAAAAACGGAATTCCGGAAGAATTCGTGATTACGGCCATCAATCGTGTGCCGGTGAAAACACCATTAGAATTAGCAGAAGCTTTGGATAAGGTGCGTTACCGTTGCGAATTGGAAGGTTTAAATAAAGGCAGCCGGGTAAGAATTTTATTTTATAAATAGATTCTTCATAACACTAAACAAAAAGGGCCTCTGATTCAGAAGCCCTTTTTATTTTTTTGCAGCAATGAATTATGCTGCCTTCATTTTAATTTTTTTGTTTAAATCATCCACCTGCGATTTGAAAGTGCTGTCAGTCTCCATCATGTCTTCAACACTTTGCAATGCGTGAATAATGGTGCTGTGATCGCGGCCTCCAAAATTTTGTCCGATTACGGCAAGAGTAAGTTGCGTGTATCGCTTGCATAAGTAAATGGCCACTTGCCTGGGCACCACAATCTCGCGCTTTTTTACTTTGGCTTTCAGCAGTTCTACATCTACTTTAAAATAATCGGCAACTGTTTTTTGAATGTAATCAACACTTACATCGGCCTCAATTTCTTTCACAATGTTTTTCAATACCTGCTTGGCAAGTTCCAGATCTATATCTCGCTTCAATAAAGTTGAGTGGAACATGAGCGAATTAAGCACACCATCCAGGTCTCTTAAGTTAGTATCCACTGTATAAGCGAGGTATTCAGCCACTTCATTGGGCATTTCTATCCCATCAGAATCCATCTTCCTGCCAATAATGGCCAGCTTGGTTTCTAAATCAGGCTCCATCAAATCTGCAGTAAGGCCCCACTTAAACCTGCTCACCAATCTTTCCTGGAAACCCTTCATATCGCGGGGCGGACAATCACTTGTCATGATAATCTGCTTACCACTTTGGTGCAACTGATTGAAGATGTAGAAAAACATCTCCTGAATTTTTTCTTTGCCCGATAAAAACTGCACGTCATCCAGAATGAGCACATCTACCTGCATATAGAAATTCTGAAATTCCTGTATGCGGTTATTCTTGATAGCCTCAATGAATTGATTCATGAATTCGTGCAGATGCACATAAAGCACAAATTTATCGCTGAGGTTATTTTTTATTTCATTGCCTATTGCTTGCACCAGGTGTGTTTTACCCACACCCACACCACCATACAGCATTAATGGGTTAAATGAAGTTACCCCGGGCTTTTTGGCAACAGCTAATCCTGCAGAGCGTGCCAGGCGATTACAATCGCCTTCAACAAAGTTTTCAAAAGAATAACTTGAGTTTAATTGTGAATCAAAAACAAGTTCTTCCACCACTCTGTCTTGAAAAGGAGAAAAGGCATCTGCTTTTCCATTACTCATTTTTCTGTTATTGCCCGAATTCGGATAATTCACAGCCAATGCCGGACTTTTTGTATTGCCGCTATCAACAATAACAGAATATTCAAGCCGGCCTTCAGGCCCTAATACTTGTTTGATGGCACTTCTTAATTCATTTACATAATTATCTTCCAGCCATTCGTAAAAAAACTGGCTGGGTACCTGTATTGTTAAAACCTTTTCATCAAGTTTAAGCGGAACAATAGGTTTGAACCAGGTAGAAAAACTTTGGGCTGCTACTTCTTTCTCAATAAGACTTAGGCAATTATTCCAAAGTGAAACGCAATCTTGATTCATGAATAATACAGTATTAAAACAGCAGATTAAATCCAACCCCCTTTTTTGGAGGGAAGCAAATTTGTGAAAAAATGAACGAAGAAAAAAAACACTTTGCGTATTGTATTTCTTCTAATTTTTGTTGAAATGAGCAAACATAAAATCCGCTTATTTTGAGGCTCTCGCAAACGATTGATAAATTGCCACGCATCATTTAGCAACATGGAAAAAAATAAAAATCTTTTCGAGGAATTTTCAGCAGGCAATAAAAGCGACTGGCAGGCAAGGGCCGCGAAAGAGAATAAAATTGCAGACCCGCTGAAAGCATTAAGTTTTCGCCATGTTGAAGGAATAGCCCAAGCTCCTTATTACGATCAGGATGATGTAAAAAATACTATACCCGGGTTTACGTCTTCGGGTGATGCAGTTTATGGCGCAAGGGCATGGTATAACATGCCGTATATAGCTGCAAAAGAATTTAGAGAGGTTAACACTGCTGCTTTAACTGCACTGCAACAAGGCGCTGACGGTGTTTTGATTGATTGTGCAGGCACTCAGCAAATTGATACTGCATGGCTGAATGATATTGAGCTGCCTTATTGCAGATTGGCTTTTCTTGCTGAAAATGAAGCTGCATTTCAGCCTTTAATGGCTATGCCGGCAATAAATGCTATTTGCTTTTATAAAGGGCCGCAGGCAAAAATCAGCTTACCCAAAGAAAAGCTGGAAGGATTAAAAATGGCTGGTATTGTGCTTAATGCTGAAAACCGGCTTCATGAATTGAAATCAGCTTTAGCGCTGAGTAAGCAATATCTTGCCCAACTAATGGCACAGGGCCTGAGCGCAGATGAGGCAGCACTTGAAATAGCATTTCTTTTTACGCTGAGTACAGATTTTTTCAAGGATATTGCCTTTCTCAGAAGCCTGAGACGCTTGTTTTATACTCAGGCTAAGGAATTAGGGTGTAAAAATTTTAAAGCCCATGATCTGTGGATACAAGCTTTAAATCCCAACAATAAAATTGAAGCCCTTGAGCCTCACAGCAATATGTTGCTGGGTACCACTGCATCAATAGCGGCCGCCATTGGTCATGCTGATGGCATAAGCCTGCAGGCAGAAAAACCAATTGGTATGGAAGCGCGCATTGCTTGCAATGTGTCTAACATTTTGCGCGAAGAAAGTCGCTTGCACAAAGTGGCAGACCCGGCAGCCGGAGCCTATTT
>DAOLDI010000326.1:0-3545 GCA_035327445.1 Cyclobacteriaceae bacterium
CAATAAAATTGTACCGGTGCTAATGAGTGAGATAAATAAAACGATAAACAGAAAATAAAATGTGTAGATGGTTCGGGTGAATGGATATACTTTATTGATAAATTTTTTTATAAGCAAGCTGCCAACAATTGCTTCTGCGGCACTGCCCATTGCAATGATGAACGCGATAGCCATCAAAAGCTGAACAGATTCTACGCTGCCTACCCAAAAGCTTCTGAGAATTACAATTAAAGAGCCAATGACAATGCCCGGCCAGATTCTGATTCCGAAGATTACCATTAATGCCAAAGAAACACCTGCTGCCGGCCAAAATGGTAAGCTGCTGTCAAGCCCAAAGGAGAGGAAATAGCCTAACTCAGCTGAGAGGTAATAGCAAGCTACAGCCAGTAAAATTTGAAGATCCTGGGCACTGAATTTTAGTTTGGGCATAGCTGTAAAAATTTACCTGGGTAAATACTACGTACTTTAATCTTTTAAAATAGTATTTCGCCTGTGAGCAGCCGCTGGCTGCGTTAAGTGCCCAATATGGTCGATAACCTGAATAAGATAATCTGAGACAAATCGTTGCCGATTCTTTCTGCTAGTTCATTTTCATAATTTTTCCAGAAGTTGTCAGCATTTTTCTGGCCTCTTTCCAGCCTGGGAAATGATCGGATGTATAGGTAAATGTCCCGATCTCTGAAGCAACATCCCTCATTTTTTTCATGGCTTTGGTGTGCGCTTCTCCTTTGTAGGCAAAGCGTTTTAAGTCCTGTTCAGACTCCCAGGCACTGATGGTATAATGCATATATCCGAAGCCAGTGTTTTTAAATTTTATAAAGCCTTTCTCTTTTTTCATTTCGCGCACAATGTGCATGGATAAGTAGCTTAAATGAAAGAAGCGCCATAAACTTTTTAAGCGGAGGGAGGTGATAGTAATTGTCATGATGATACGATTTGCTTATAAATTAAGTTCAGTTTTATGTTTGATGGTCGACATCACAATGCTGCTGTTGATATTGGCGATACCCGGAATTTTAGCCAATTTCTCCACCACAAAATTCTCGTACAATTTCATGTCCTTGATCATTACTTTCATCAGGTAATCGGTTTCGCCAGTAATGTGATAACATTCCATTACTTCTTCCAATTCGCTTACTTCACGCATGAGTTGCACAATATTCTTATTACTATGCATTTGCAATTTTATGTGAAGAAAAACAATTAAGCCCTGCTCCAGCTTTTCATTATCCAGTATGGCAGTGTACTTTTTAATGTAGCCCAATCGCTCCAGTTTTTTCACACGCTCATACACAGGGGTAATGGTAAGGCCCAACATGTTGGATAGCTCTTTATTGGTTATGCGCGCATTGTGCTGCAGTGCCAGTAAAATTTTTTTATCTGTTGTGTCTAAATCTTGCATAAAAGAAAAATATTCTATAAAATAAATTTGTATAGCAATATATACTATTTATGTAATATGAACCAGAAAATATGCTTAATTAAGGTGTAAATTCTAAAAGAGATGAAAACATTTGATCCGGCATCCAGTATACAAGACCTTCAATATTTTGGTGAGTTTGGAGGCGTAAACCCATCTATTGAAGATTCTTCAACTTATACCTTTCTCAAGGCAGAAAAAATGGAAGAAATTTTTGAGAAGGAGATGGAAGGTTGCTATCTCTACTCGCGCCATTGGAATCCCACCAATCGTTACCTGTCACAAGCATTAGCCAAAATGGAAAACACTGAAGCGGCTATTGTCACCGCTTCGGGTATGTCGGCCATAACTTGCAGTCTTTTACAAATATGTGGCGCAGGAGATGAAATTGTGTGCAGTCGCATGGTATATGGTGGCACTTATGCCTTTCTCAAAAATGTGGCACCACGTTATGGTATAACAAGCAGGTTTGTCGACATCAACAAGTTATCAGAAATTGAAAATGCCATTACAAAAAAAACCAAAGTGGTGTATTGTGAAACCATGAGCAACCCTATGCTGGAAGTAGCAGATCTGCCCGCTATATCAGCCATATGCAAAAGGCATGATGTATTATTGATGGTGGACAATACCTTTACCCCTTTATTGGTAACACCAACCCTGCATGGGGCTGATGTTGTTGTGCACAGTTTGACCAAGTTTATCAATGGCACCAGCGATACAGTTGCCGGAGCAATATGTGCATCTAAAAAATTTATTGAATCTCTTGTTGATGTTAATCACGGTACTGCTATGCTTTTGGGTCCGGTAATGGATAGCATGCGTGCTGCATCAGTATTAAAAAATTTACACAGCCTGCAAGTGCGCATGCAAAAGCACAGCAGTAATGCCCTGTATTTAGCCCAGCATTTAAAAGAGGAGGGAGTTAGAGTTATTTATCCGGGCTTAACTGAGCATCCTCAACACGAAGTTTTTAATCGCATTTTGAATTCAGGTTATGGATACGGTGGTATGCTGGTAATTGATATGTATGAAAAGCAGCAGGCAAACCAGTTAATGGAATGCATGCAGGAAGCCAACGTAGGTTATCTGGCCGTGAGCCTTGGTTTTTACAAAACACTCTTCAGTGCGCCCGGAAGCAGCACATCTTCTGAAATACCCGAAGAAGAAAGATTGGCCATGGGTTTATCAGATGGACTAATTCGTATGAGTGTAGGACTAGATGCAGTCATTAATGTGACCTTTAGTAAAATCATGCACTGTATGAATAGCCTCCATGTTAACTTGATTTAAAGTTTGAATGAATTAGTTAGCAGCTAAGAACCACAGTCAATGAGTATATGAGTTAAAGATTTTTTTTAAAGTCTATTAAATCTATAGATAATACATATAAATTTGCTCATAAACCTATTTCTATGAGCTTAAACAGACTTCTAATCTTTGCTTTACTAGCAATTTTTTTATCTACTTCTACTGCTGGTCTTTCTCAGGGTATATTAACCGGATACATCAGAGATGCATCAAATCAGGAACCTTTGGCAGGAGCTTCAGTTGTTATCAAAGGAACCAATACCGGTGTTTCCACAGAACCAGATGGTTCTTTTGAGCTTCGGTACGAAAAACCACTGCCGCTTACTTTAAGCATTTCCTTCATTGGTTATGAAAAGCGTGAAGTAATAGTTAACAGCAATAGGGCAATCAATTTAGAGTTAAGACCTGATGCTGCCGCTTTAAATGAAGTAATTGTTACCTCAAGAAGAAGAAATGAGGAGGTACAGGAAGTTCCTATACCGATTTCTGTTTTGAATACAGCGCAAATTGAAAACACCGTATCATTTAATATCAATCGGGTTAAAGAACTGCTTCCGGCAGTGCAGTTATATTCTTCCAACCCACGCAACACCACCCTAAACATCAGGGGCTTGGGTTCAACCTTTGGCCTTACAAATGATGGTATTGATCCGGGAGTGGGTTTTTATGTGGATGGGGTTTATTATGCCAGGCCTGCAGCAACCACCATAGATTTTATTGATGTTCAGCAATTGGAAGTTTTACGTGGTCCACAAGGCACCCTGTTCGGTAAAAACACTACAGCAGGTGCTCTCAACATTACCACACGCAAACC
>DAOLDI010000327.1:0-3544 GCA_035327445.1 Cyclobacteriaceae bacterium
GTCACATGAACAGCCTTATGCGGTTTAAGCTCGCACTTACTGAAGATGCTCCTAAGATCAAACCTTATCTGGAAGCAAGCTGGGCAGAACTACCCGATAGCAAAAGCATGCCCCTTGAGCCCGCGCTCAAAATGCTGGAAGGCATTCATGAGCGCTGGGTATTTTTACTTAATCACTTATCGGCTGATGATTTTGCCAAAACTTTTGTGCATCCAGAACATGGTCGTGTGTTTCGTCTTGATGAAAGTACAGCTTTGTACGCCTGGCATTGCCAACATCATTTGGCGCATATTACCTCACTTAAATCACGTATGAACTGGCATTAATTTTTTTACTCCTTCACCCAAACCAATTTTTCTTCAATCGGTCTTCTGCGGCTATCGGGCACTTGCTCTTTCGGTATGCCCAAATACAAAAAGCCGATGAACGTATCTTCCTCTGCAAGACCAAAAAGTTCTTTGGCTTCTTCAAAATAAGTGATGCCACCTGTGCCCAGGTAGCAGCCAATGCCGTAAGCTGAAGCTGTTAAGTGCATGTTCTGTATGGCACAGAATACAGCGCCTAGCTCTTCTTGTTCGGGTATGCGTTTTTGCTTATCGCGCTTCATGCAAACTGCTATTACATGTGATGCTTCTGTAGGTTTGTGCTTCAGGTTTTCATAGCGCTCTTCTTTAAAAGTACCATCTGCCTGTGTATGCTTTTTATAAATTTCTGCTTGCTGCTCGCCCAGTTTTTTCAGTCCTGCTCCGCTGTACACAATAAAATGCCAGGGCTCGGTAAATTTATGGGTGGGCGCCCAGCGGGCATTTTCCAACAGCTGCATGATGAGGGCATCATCAATTTTTTCTCCACTATAGCTTTTCGGGAAGACCGACCTGCGCTGTCGAATAATTTCATTAATTATGGTTTGCTGACTATTCATATCATTTGAAGGTTTTTAAAACTTTCAAAAATCAGTTTTGTTAATGAACCATGCAAGCTTGTTTGGTTTTTCCGCATCAATTATATGCGCAGCATCCGGCATTGGATAAATCGGTCTCGGTTTATCTCATTGAAGATCAGCTTTACTTTAGTCAGTATGCTTTTCACAAACAAAAGCTGATGCTGCACCGCGCCTCAATGAAATACTATGAAAGTATGCTTAAGGAGCAGGGCTACAGTGTTTACTACATCGCACATCATGAACACAAAAGCCTGAAAGATATTTTCAACCTACTGAAACAGCAAGGACTAAACAGCATCAGGTATTGCTTAACAGATGATTACCTGCTGGAAAGAAGAATAAAACGCTATGCGAATAAATATGCTGTTGCATTAAAAAGCTTTTCTTCGCCAAACTTCATCAACACAGCTGAAGAGTTGCATGAAACATTTGCGGCTGAACGCAAATATTTCATGGCCAGCTTTTACATCAGGCAAAGAAAAAAATTAAAACTGCTGACAGTTGATGATAAGCCGCTGGGTGGTAAATGGAGTTTTGATGCAGAGAACCGCAAAACTGTTCCGGCAGGATTAAACATTCCGGCAATGCCTGCTCAAAACGGAAACAAATTTGTGCAGGAGGCGCGCGCTTACGTGGAGCAGTATTTTCCGGATAATCCGGGGAGCACAACTTTTTTCATGTACCCGGTTACACATGAAGAAGCGAATGCCTGGCTGGATGATTTCATCGCACAGAAACTTCAGCGCTTTGGCGATTATGAAGATGCCATCCTGCAAAATGAACAGGTACTTTTTCACAGTGTGCTCACAGCGCCTCTTAACATCGGTTTGCTAAATCCATTGCAGATTATTCAACACGTGATGCAGGCGCATGAAAATAATACCATCCCTTTGAATAACCTGGAGGGATTTATCAGACAAGTAATTGGCTGGCGAGAGTTTATGCGCGGAGTATATTTACGGGAAGGTGTGTTTGAACGCACTCATAATTATTACGGATTCAATAAAAAAATTCCATCATCCTTTTACACAGGCGATACTGGTATTATACCTATTGATATTACCATCAAAAAAATTCTGGCTACCGGTTATTGTCACCACATTGAACGCCTGATGGTGCTGGGCAATTTCATGCATCTCTGCGGTTTCGACCCTGATGAAGTTTATCGCTGGTTTATGGAGTTGTTTATTGATGCTTATGATTGGGTGATGGTGCCCAATGTGTATGGTATGAGTCAGTATGCTGACGGAGGTTTGATTACTACCAAGCCTTATGTATCTGGCTCGAACTACATTTTAAAAATGAGCGACTATAAAAAAGGAGATTGGTGCGCAACCTGGGATGCTTTGTATTGGGCTTACATCTTTAGGCACAAAAATAAATTCAAACATAATCCGCGCATGCGCATGATTGTGAACCTGGCAGAGAAGATGGATAAGCAGAAATTAAATCAGCACTTAGCTTTGGCCAGGCAGTATATTGATTCCTTATAAAGTTGTGTATCATTAGCTGTGAGCTGCATGCTACAAAAGCTTGAGGCTAATAACTTATTTCAAAAACATTTCCGGATGCAAATCATCAAACTCGGTAGCCTGCTGGTAAGCCCCGGCCAGTTCAAGCGCAGCAGCTTCGCCAAATAACTTGCCTAAAAAGCTGATACTTACCGGACTGCCTTTATCATTGAAACCGTTTGGCACCACCACGCATGGGTGCCCTGTTAAATTAGTAATCTGCAACTGACTGCCGCCATAACTAGGCGTTACAATCACATCGTAATCATTCAAAGCTTCATGATATTTTTCGATTAACATTTGGCGTAACCGGTTAGCATTGATGTATTCCACGGCAGGGATAAATCTACTCGCTCTGAAAATATTAGGCCAGGCATTTTTTCTTTGGTTCACCAGCAATGAATCTTGCTTGCTGCGGGTAAGTTCATCAAATGCAGCAGCTGCTTCAGCGTAGAGGATAACGAGTAAAGAACGTATCGGTAATTCTTCGGGCATTTCTACTTCATGTAATTCAACTCCCAGCTTGCGCAGCACTTCTAAAGTCTGATTGTCGAATTCTTTATTGGGATAATCTGCTTCAAAATATTTTTTAACATAGCCCACCTTAAGTTTTTTTACATCGCGCGCTGCATTGTAATTAAAGGCAGCATTTTTCACCGTTTTGTCTAAACCATCTTCACCTCTTATCGTCTCAAACACAATAGCAGCATCTTGTGCGCTGCGGCAAATCGGTCCGATTTTATCCATGCTCCACGACAAAGCCATGGCACCATGCCTGCTTACACGACCAAAGGTGGGGCGCAAACCAGTAGTGCCACATCTTGTAGAAGGCGATACAATAGAACCCAAAGTTTCTGTTCCAATAGCAAAGGGTACTAATCCTGCAGCAGTTGCCGAAGCCGAACCTGCTGATGAACCGCTTGAACCTTGCTCCAGGTTCCAGGGATTTTTGGTAACGCCACCATACCAAATATCGCCCATGGCCAATGCGCCAAGGGTAAGCTTTACAAGCAGTACTGCTCCGGCTTCATCTAATTTTTTTACCACAGTAGCCGTTTCATCTATCAATTGGTCTTTATAAGGCATAGCG
>DAOLDI010000328.1:0-3537 GCA_035327445.1 Cyclobacteriaceae bacterium
CCCGGATTTTTTTATTCAGATCAATAATATTTTTCCCTTTGTTATAAGTTTCAAACCCTTCAATCCCATGCTCTTTAGCAAGGGCATACATGCGCTCCTGTGTAGCCCCACTCCATTGCCCGCCTAACTCTATATAAGCAGTATCACTTATTTTTTGCGTATGCGTTCTTCCGCCTAACCTGTCTCTCGCCTCAAGTAAAATGAAGGGAATGTTTGCCAGGTGTAAGACCCTGGCCGCAGCAATTCCTGAGAAGCCTGCACCAACAATGATAACATTTTTGTAAACCGACATACTGGCTTTGTGAACAGGACTTATTATTTGTGAAAAATACCCAAAATCAATTCTCAAAGTATGAAAATACTCATCAGAATACTACTTTAGTGAAAATTTTAAATGCATCGTTTATGGGAATCATGATTGGAATTATTGTTGTACTTGTAGTGCTGATTTTTTACATCATCAGTATTTATAATAGGCTGGTAAAACTCAGAATCAGAAGAGAAAACGCTTTTGCGGATATTGATGTACAATTAAAGCAACGTCACGACTTGATTCCGCAATTGGTTAGTGCAGTAAAAGGTTACATACAACATGAAGAGGGGGTTCTCACCAAAGTAACTGAAGCACGCAGCAAGGCCATGAATGCCGGCACCATAGATGAAAAAATTGTAGCTGAAAAGCAATTATCAGGCGCATTGGCCGGTTTACGAATACAAGTTGAAGCTTATCCCGAGTTAAAGTCCAATCAAAACTTTATGCACCTGCAAACTGAAATCTCTGACATAGAGAATAAACTTGCAGCAGTGAGAAGATTCTTCAACTCAGCAACCAAAGAATTGAACACAGCCATACAGGTTTTTCCGAATGTAATTTTTGCAGGCATGTTTGGTTTCAAGTCTGAGCCTATGTTTGATGTAGGTGAAGATCGTGCTGCAATGGACAAAGCTCCGGACATAAGTTTTAAATAAGCTATGTCGGCATACGTTGGTATTCATACACAGATTGCCCGCAACAATCGCAAATCTGTTCTATATCTGCTGGCTTTTCCAGCCTTGATATTAGCCGCAGTCTACGCTTTTATTTATTTCATTTCAGCGGATGATACCGGCTTTATTAATACCAGCGAGGTTAATGATAGTTTCCTGCTGGCAGCGCCCTGGGTCATTACAGTTGTGCTAATCTGGTTTTTGATTGCCTTCAGCTTTCATAACAAAATGATTAATGCAGCTACACATGCAAGACCATTAGAGCGAAAAGAAAATATGCGTGTTTATAACCTGGTAGAGAACCTCTGCATAAGTCAGGGCATGACCATGCCGCGTATCAATATCATTGAAGATCAGGGGCTAAATGCATTTGCCAGTGGTTTAAACGAGAAAACATTTACAGTTACACTTACACGCGGCATCATTGAAAAGCTAAACGATGATGAATTAGAGGGCGTAATTGCCCATGAACTTATGCATATTTTAAATAGAGACGTGAGGCTGTTGGTAATCTCCATCATTTTTGTTGGTATATTCTCATTTCTGGTGCAGGTACTTTTTAGAAATATGTTCTATGGCTCCATGCGCAAGAACAATAACAAGAACAATAAAGCTATTCTGATTGCTGCGGCACTTGCTTTAATCGCTTATCTTTTGTCGTTGGTATTTAAATTCGGTTTATCGCGCAAAAGAGAATACATGGCAGATGCAGGCGCAGCTGATATGACTAAAAAACCCTGGGCGCTGGCATCGGCATTAAGAAAAATTTCAGGTAATCACCAGGTGAGAAGAATAAACAGCGATGATGTAAAAGAAATGTTTATCGAAAACAAACCAGATAAATCTTCTGGTTTTATGGGAGCATTAACAGGATTATTCGCTACGCACCCGCCAATTGAAAAACGAATTGCTGTTTTAGAAGGATTTTAACGAAAGCAATTATTCAACCTCCAGCGTTTCTAATAAATCTGCCAGTGCTTCGTAATCTTTAAAGCCTGTTTTCTCTTCTATACCTCCTTTCAACTCTATCCCTGCAAGCGGATAGGTATCCAGGTATTGCAAAACGGTTGATTTATCTGATGTTACCGCGAGCAGAAGTGCTGCAATTTCATTCAATGTCTTTGCATGGCTTATTAGATCTTCATGAATGATCAGGTAGGCCAGGTGATCTTTCAAAACCCTGATTTGCGCTATTTGCTCTTCTGTTATTTTCTCGATTCTGATGATTAGTTTCTGTTGAGGCTCAAGTGTGAACTGGCTTGCCTCAGCCAGGTTAAGTTCAATCAGGTTGTAATTCGAATATGCAGATGTGTCACTTATGGATTGATCTTCCAGTTCTAAAACAACTTGGGGACCCGCTACCCAGGAAATTATTTCTGCCAAACGTTCGGGGCTAACATATTGCTCAGTACCGGGTTTAACAGAAAAGCCCAGCATGTCAACCCCCATGCCGGCACAATACCGCGCATCACTTAAATTGCTGATGCCGCCAACTTTTACAATACACTTTAATGCCATGCCGCAAATATGCTAAATTTGTATTATTGAGGAAGATAAAGATGCTGAAGCACATTCTCTTTTTTGCCTTTTTAATCATCAGTGGTTTTGCACAAGCCCAGCAAAACAGGTACATGGTTTTTTTTAGTGATAAGGCAAATACGCATCACCAAATTAATGAACCGCTTTCTTTTTTATCAGCTAAAGCCATAGAGCGCAGACAAAAACAAAGTATTAGCATTACTGTTGATGACCTGCCGGTGAGTCAGGCTTATGTGCAAAGCATCAAACAATTAGGTGTTGATGTCTTTTTTACCAGCCGTTGGTTTAATGCTGCACTTATTCAAGCTGAAGCCGATCAATTGACCGACATACAAAACTTAGCTTTTGTTTCACAGATAGAATTTGTGGCGCCCGGTGAAAGGCTCATCAGAAACGGAAGAAAAAAATTAGAGGAAGATGTAGAAGATACAGATTTAGGCACAACCTCAGCCAAACAACTGATACAGTTA
The DNA here is from genome assembly GCA_035327445.1 of Cyclobacteriaceae bacterium. Lineage (GTDB taxonomy): Bacteria > Bacteroidota > Bacteroidia > Cytophagales > Cyclobacteriaceae > DAOLDI01. Next base: position 2,997 of record DAOLDI010000328.1, read on the forward strand.
GGCATGGGTGAAATGCATGCCGATCAATACAAAGGCGAAGGGGTAAATATCGCAGTTATTGATGGTGGTTTTTTGGGTGTAGATCAGCATGAGTATTTTGCCTTGATGCGTGATCAGGGCAGATTAAAAGACACTTTCAATTTTGTTAGTAATACAAATAATCCTTTCTCTGCCAGTCAGCACGGAAGCATGGTACTATCAGCTATGGCCGCTTATAAATCAAGTGATTTTATTGGTGGCGCCTACATGGCCAACTACTATCTCTACTTGACTGAAGATGCACCTACAGAGTACAGGGTAGAAGAATATAACTGGTTGTTTGCTGCCGAACGTGCCGATAGTGCGGGCGTGGATATCATCAATACTTCATTGGGTTATTCCTGGTTTGACGATAGCAGCATGGATTACACTCCGGCTGATATGGATGGCCAAACGGCAGTGATTTCTATTGCAGCTAAAATGGCTTTCGACAGGGGCATGCTTGTAGTAACCAGTGCAGGCAATTATGGCAATAACAATTGGCAGGTAATTACGGCTCCGG
>DAOLDI010000329.1:0-3536 GCA_035327445.1 Cyclobacteriaceae bacterium
CATCAAAAGCATCGCCCGCAGTTTTTATAGATTGAAAAGCAGCAATGCCTGACAGAGAGATAATAACACATTCTGTAATACCCCCGCCAATATCTACCAGCATGGTACCTTCTGGTTTGCTGATATCCAACCCCATACCAATAGCAGCAGCTAAGGGTTCAAAAACAAGCTTAGTCTTTTTAGAATGAAATTGTTCCAGCGCATCTCTTAAAGCCCTGCGCTCAACCTCTGTAGTACTGTAAGGTACACCCGAAATGAGCATATCTATACCCCGAAGTGAAAACTTAGGAGAAGGTAAAAGACTATCAACCATGGCTTTCAACATGAGGCAAGCTGAATCAAAATCAGCAATCACCCCTCCTCTCAGGGGTTTAACTGATTTAAAACGCTCATGCGTGCGGCCAAACATTTGGTAAGCTTCATTGCCTACCGCCCGAAGTGATTTACTGTCACGATGAAGCACTACGTAAGAGGGCTGACAACTATAATGTGTGCTGCCATCAGAAACGATTGTTTTATTGTTTCCAAGATCAATTGCCAACTTTTTACCTCCTAATAAACCCATCATAACGTATTAATTTTCAATAATTTGCTTAAAGCTCTATATTCCGCACTTAATTTAAAAACCAGTAAAAGAATTTATTTCAAACCAATAAAATGAAATCAGTCATTATCACCGGAGCTACTGGAGGATTAGGTAAAGTTGTTTGTGAACAATTTTTGGAACTTGGTTACCATGTTTTTGGAAGTGTGTCAAAACGAAGTGCAGACAAAGTCTTGTTGAAACATGATAAGCTTTCATTTAGCGCCTTAGATCTTACCAACGAAAAAGAAGTTGAAGCCTGGATGAATGAGATATTCCAAAACCATCAACCAGAAGGTATTTTGATGCTTGCCGGAGGTTTTGCCATGGGTAAGCTAAGCGAAACAAATGCTGATACCATGCAAAGCATGCTTAATCGTAATTTCTTTACTTCCTTTTTTGCAGCAAAGACAGGATTAAACCTTTATAAAAAACATAAGATTGGCGGCTGTTTTATTTTCATTAGTTCAGGTGCGGGCTTTAAAATTGATAGCGGAACTGATTATGGCGCATATGCCTTAAGCAAAAATTTATTGCATGGCCTTGCCAACTTAATATTTAACGAAGGAAAAGCTTTTAAAGTCAGGTGTCATGTGTTTATACCCGGAGTATTAGATACCCCTTCCAATAAAAAAAGTATGCCGGATGCAGATCAAAGTAAATGGAGCAATATTTTACATATGGCAAAAGTGATGCATCAATTGGTAGACAACAAAGAATCTAAATTTAGCGAAATTATACTATAGATACTTCAACCTGGTTATAGGGTAATTTTACTGTAAAGGTTGTTCCCTGCCCATAAGCACTTTCAACAGTAATGCTTCCTTTCAAACGGTCAACCGCTTTCTTAACAATATAAAGTCCCAATCCATTACCCTTTGACCTCTCACTTGCCCTGAAATACATATCGAAAATTTTAGGTTGAAATTCAAGAGGTATGCCGCTTCCATTATCATGAACTTTTATTTCAATGTAGTTATCACCTAAATTTCTTGTTGAAATGTGAATATGTGGTTTATCTGCAGCTTGAAAAAAAATTGCATTTTCTATCAGGTTTTCAAGTATAAGTGAAATATAAAGCGGATAACTCTTAAAAGGACCTGATGTATTAAAATCGTAGGTGATATTTAAATTTTTACTTCTGATTTCATCCTCCATCGCAGAAATAATACTCTCAACTATACCCTGGAAGAACACTTCTTTAAATACCAATTCCTGAGACCCTACATAACTTATGCTTTGCAATTTGGCCAGCATTTTATCAAGACTTTTAGCGGTCTCATTTACCTTCTCAAATAAAATAAGTGCTTGTTCATCCTTAACAGTAACTTTAGCTACTTCTGCCAAACCCATAAATTTGGTTAGGGGTCTTCTAAAATCGTGTGAAGACTTATAAAAGAAAGTATCAAGTTCATGATATGCTGTTCGCAACTTTGCAGTACGTTCTCTTACTAAAGCCTCAAGTTTCTGATTTATTCGATAAATCTTATCATTGGCTTCTTTCAAATTTTCCTTTTGCTCAGAAATTTCTTCATTAAACTTTATGAGCATCCGGTTGGCTTTTATTTTTGACCTGGAGTAGAGCAAGATTACATAGGCGATTATGCTTAATAACAATAATCCGGCTGAAATAGAATAAATCAGAATACTTTGCTGTCTGATTTTTGCATCTTGCGCCAGGTTATTTGCATTAAGCAATGCAATTTCATTTTCCTTTGCCTCAAGTTCTGCAGATGACTGCATGCTGAGAATCAACTTACTCTTCTCAACATTAAATAATGAATCTGCCAGAGCTTTGTGATGCTTTAAACTCTGGAATGCATCTGCGTATCTGCCTTGCGCTTCATATACCTGAGCATAAAGTTCATAGGTTCTTGATAGTGAATAATCATTAGGATACTGCCTGATAGTTTCACTTGCACTTTCAAGATATTTTGTGGCTGTTTTAATATCCCCTTCAATAATTGCTATTGAAGCCAGCGCATTATATTCATATGCTAATTCAGAGATCAGACCTAATCCCAAATTAATATCAAGCGATTGCTGATAATAATCTTTCGCTGCTGCATAATTTCCAAGTTTCTGCTTAATCAGACCAATATTAAATAAGCTGGATGATTCGCCCCTGCTGTAACCTATTTCCCTCCTTAACTGTAAAGATAAACTGAGGTTCTCTAGCGCCTGATCATACTCTCCTCTAAGATTGTAAATATTACCCAAAGTATTCAACGTTGCAGCCTCGCCTTTCTTATCTCCCATCTCACGATGAAGCGTCAGGGCTTTTTCAATGTACTCAATTCCAGTTTGAAAATTTCTCTCATCTTTATGTATCCATGCAAGCGAATTATAAAGTTCGGCCCTGGTTTTTTTTACTTCTAAGTGCTCTGCAATTTTTAATGCATCTAAAGCGTATGACAATGCCTCTATATAATTGATTTTAGAAATATAAAGGTCAGTGTATTTTTGATTAACCATCATTATGCCATGATTAAACTCAGCATCCTGATAAATAGATAAAGCTTTTTCGAGGTTTAGCGATGCACTATCAAATTTTCCAAGGTTGAGATAATAATCTGCGGTTTCAACATATACATTAGCTAACCAATAAATTTGCTGATCTTCCAAAGCATATTTTTCTGCTTCGAGTAAATATTTACGTGCCAGCAAATAATCAGATTGAGAAATTTTAACCTTTGCCAACATCATGTTAACTGATGACAAATTTCCCCTGTAATTGGAGTCTATTCTGATCTTCAGTGAATTTAGTAATGGTAATTCTGCCTCATGGATATAGCCTTGTAAGTATTTAAGACGACCATATGATGCCAAATAAGTGGCATATGCTCTGGATCCCGGTTCAAAATCTTTTTCAAATTTTTTAAACTCTTCAGAAGCTAAACGATAATTACCCATCAAAACATAATGGTTAATTTTCAATAGATTAATTTTGTTG
>DAOLDI010000330.1:0-3528 GCA_035327445.1 Cyclobacteriaceae bacterium
GTACATGAGTGTAGATTTACCGCAACCCGATTTACCTACCAACGATAAAAACTCTCCCTTCTTTACCGAAAGATTAATGTCTTTCAGCACATGAAATTTCACAGGGTCATAAAAATATTTGTTTACCCCTTGGGTTTTTAAGGCATACTCGCTCATTGTCCTCTGATGATTTCTATGGGGTCAACTTTGGCTGCTTTTCTGGAAGGCAGATAGCCCGCAAAGGCTGTTGTGCTTACACCAAAAACAATCCCGATGATATAATACTGTAATTTAAAATTAACCGGCATGTGGTCAAGGCTCACAACATCGCCACCATCAAAAGGTGCTTGTGCAATTAAACTGGCTAAAAGGAAACCAATCAGCAGACCCATCAAGCTTCCAAGTAATCCAATCACCATCGATTGTATCATGAAAATATTTCTCACATCAAAACCTGCGAAACCCATCGCTTTTAAAATGGCAATGTCTTTCATTTTGTTGTAGATGGTCATATTCAGAATGTTATAAATTCCAAAACCTGCAACAACAAGTAAAGTAATAGATACAGAATAGGTAAGAATGTTTCTGATGATGACACCGGTTAGAAAAGTAGCATTGGCAGTTTGCCAGTCTTCGGCCTTGTAGCCAAAAGTTGCCTGGTATTCTTTGGCTACTTCTTTGGCTGAGTTGAGGTCGTAAAGTTTTAAATTGATATCTGTAACGTACGATTGGTCTTTACCTAAAATTCTTTGCACCGTGCCAAGGTTGGCATAACTGCGCACATTATCAAAGGTACCTATACCCATTTGAAAAATGCCCACAACTTTCAGGTTCATGGTTACACCTTCTGGCGTTGTAATCAATACGCGGTCACCGGTGTGCACACTTAACTTGCGCGCCAAACCACTGCCCATGATAATACCATCATTGCTTGTGTTCAGGTCTTCAACTTTTCCGGCCTTCATGTTCTCGCTTATCCTGAAGAGTTTATCTTCTTCCAGAATATCCACACCAGAGATTGTACCATTTAATTGTACCGGACCATAATTATAAAATACCTGTGAACTCACTTGCGGGGCTGCACCGATTACACGTTCATCTTTGCGCAGCAAATCGGCAATCATCAATGCATTGCGCACTTTCGGGCTTTCTCTTTTGGGTTTTGGATGATGCAGTACATTGATGCCATTTGGATTGATACTTTCAATGATGCTGCCACCGGCTTCGGTTACATCGTGATAAATCCGGATGTCCGGGCTGGTCTTCATGGTAATTTCTTCGGTAAAATCATTAAGGCCTGTCATCAAACTCACCATGGCAATGAACATACCAATGCCAAAGGTTACGCCCATCATGGCCACCAAAGTTTGTTTAGGCTTTGCCAGTAAATGTGTCTTCGCTATGTCTATGGCTAGCTTCATGATTTACCTGGCAATTATAATTTCAGAATCTTGATTAATGCCTTCAAGAATCTCAACTTCGTCTAATGTTTCCAGTCCTTTTTTGATTTTTATTTTCTGAAGTCCGTCACTTGTTTTGATCAGTAAAGAATCACTTCCCCGTAAAACTTTCTTTGGAAGCACCAAAGCATTTTCTTTTTGTCTGATGATGATGTTGGCTTCCAGGGCCAATCCGTTATAGTACTCAGGAATTTCACCTGAAAATTTAGCATCTACCCGAATGGATTGTTCACGCGGATTAACCATAGGATGAATACGTGTAATAGCTGCTTTGAAAATTTTATCTGGATAAGCATCAATCTTCACTAAAATTTGCTGCCCTGTTTTAATGCGTTGTATGTCGAGCTCATCCACACTCAGGCGAATGAAAAAATCTTCTGCACGTCCAATCTGCGCCAAGGGTTCACCTTGCCGCACAAGTTCACCAGGTTCTTTCATGGTGTTAAACACTATACCGTCTATCTGGCTGCTGATTTGATAGTGACCGGATTCTTCTCTTGCACTGCGCAGCTGACTTTCTGCCTGCTGTAATTCAAGAAAGAGTTGTGATTTTGTTCTGCTGAGTCTGCTTTGCTGAAGTTTAAGTTCGTTGCCGGTATTTTCATATGCCAGCTTCATGCGTTCATACTCCGACTTTGTAGTAGCATTTTGTGCCAGCAGGTTTTGAAATCTTACATAATTGGCTGAATCAAATTTCAATTTATTCAGGGTGCTTGCAATAGCTGCCTTTATTTCGCTTAGTACTGCAGAATCATCACTGTAATTTTCTTTGGCAATGCGGTAAGCTTCTTGTACTAATTTATACCTGCTTTGCTGTTGCTCTGAACTGATCACATACAAGACCTGTCCTTTCTTCACCGTGTCACCTTCTTTTACCAGTTTCTCGCTGATGTATCCCAAGGCGAGGGCATTTACCATGTATTCGCTTGCAGAAGCGGTATGACCGGAAGCATAGACAGCTTCAATCAAGGGTTTTACCTGGGGCGCAATACTTTCGGTTGAATTACTGCAGCCGTTTAAAAGAGTTGCCAGCAAAACTGCAGACACCCCATACAAGACCTGGCTTTTCATGCGCATGTTGTTTGATCAGAATAATATAATAAAGGTATGGAAACTAAAGCTTTACCTGCTATTATACTGCTAATGAATTATAATGTTGTGGTTCTGGCCACATAGTTCTGCAAATAAAAATAAAATAGAGGCTTAGCTGAACGTGATTAAAATGTATACGTTTGCGGCATTATTGGCTTAACATTTTTTCTTATTTGAAAAACGAGAACCTGCTGGCCTATATTTCGCTGGCTGCCATCTGCATTATTTGGGGTACTACCTACCTGGCCTTGCGCATTGGCGTAATGGAATTTCCACCATTTTTATTCACAGGCATCAGGCAGGTAACAGCAGGTATTTTGCTGGGCGGTTTTATGCTGTGGATACGCAGGCATCCATTGCCTGATAAGCGTTATTGGTTTAAGCAGACTTTAGCAGGTTTTCTGATGATTTTTCTGGGCAATGGTTTGGTAGCCTGGGCCGAGATTTACGTGAGCAGCGGAGTGGCTGCATTGCTCTGCGCTACTATGCCGGTATGGGTAGTGCTGATGAACTTGGGTGCAAGCGAATCTGAAAGACCAAACTGGTTGATTGCATTGGGCGTGCTTACCGGCTTTGCAGGTGTAAGCATGGTTTTTGGCGAGCACCTGGCAGAATTTAAGAATCCTAATTACGCCATCGGCATCATCTTTATTTTTATTGCCACCATAAGCAGGGCATGGGGTGCTATTTATGCCAAGCGTATTGCCGGAGACAACCATCCTTTTCTGAACGCTGCCGTGCAAATGTTTTTAGGTGGTTTGTTATCATTTGTTGTTAGCGCATTTTTTGAACCCTGGCAGGGCCTAAAGCTTGAGGGTGATACGCTTTGGGCTTTATTGTATCTCATCGCTTTCGGAAGTATCGCGGCTTTTGCTGCGTATGCCTACGCACTAAGTAAATTGCCCATCACCATTGTGTCTTTGTATGCTTATGTGAATCCTTTAGTTGCTGTTGTTTTAGGTTGGCTCATTTTAGATGAACACTTCGGCTGGAGAAC
>DAOLDI010000331.1:0-3506 GCA_035327445.1 Cyclobacteriaceae bacterium
ACATTTGCGAAATATTGGGGGCAGATGTTGATGAAGTGCGCAAAGGTATTGGCACTGATAGCAGAATTGGCAAAAGATTTTTGTTTCCCGGTATTGGCTATGGCGGAAGTTGCTTCCCTAAAGATGTGCAGGCACTTTCAAAATCGGCACAAGACGTTAATTATGATTTTCACATTCTGAACGCAGTAATGAAAGTGAATGATACCCAGAAAACTAAGCTCATCCCTAAAATGAAAGAATATTTTGGAGGTGCATTAGAAGGTAAAACTGTTGCAGTTTGGGGTTTGGCTTTTAAGCCACAAACAGATGATATACGTGAAGCGCCATCATTATATAATATCAGGGCATTACTTAACGAAGGCGTAAAAATTCAGGCTTACGATCCTGAAGCTATGGAGAATGTAAAGGCAGAGTTCGGAGATTCAGTTAAATTCTGTAAAGATCAATATGCAGCGTTACAAAATGCTGATGCCTTATTCATTGCAACAGAGTGGGCATTATTTCGCACGCCTGATTTTGATAGAATGTCAAGTCTCATGAATCATAAAGTTATTTTTGACGGAAGAAATTTATATGACCTCGAAAATATGAAGCAATTAGGATTTTCATATTTCAGTATAGGAAGAAAATATATCAATGCATAAAAAGCGAATACTAATTACCGGTGCGGCCGGCTTTTTGGGCTCTCACCTTTGCGATAGGTTTTTGGCAGAAGGTTTTCAGGTGGTAGGTATGGACAACCTGATTACTGGTGATTTAAAAAACATTGACCATCTTTTCAAAGAGAAAGATTTTGAATTTTATCATCATGATGTTTCAACCTTTGTGCATGTGCCGGGTGAACTGGATTACATTTTGCATTTTGCTTCTCCTGCCAGCCCAATTGACTACCTGAAGATTCCCATCCAGACTTTGAAAGTAGGCTCATTGGGGACTCACAATTTGCTTGGGCTTGCGCGTGTGAAGAGGGCAAGAATTCTGGTTGCTTCAACTTCTGAAGTTTATGGAGACCCATTGGTACATCCGCAGACTGAAGAATATTATGGAAATGTAAATCCGGTTGGACCGCGTGGCGTATATGATGAAGCCAAGCGCTTTCAGGAAGCCATAACTATGGCCTATCATACATATCATAAACTTGATACACGCATTGTAAGAATTTTTAATACTTACGGCCCACGCATGCGATTGAATGATGGCCGCGTTTTGCCGGCATTTATAGGACAAGCCTTAAGAGGTGAAGACCTAACTGTGTTTGGTGAGGGCAAGCAAACTCGTTCATTCTGTTATGTAGACGATCAGGTTGATGGTATTTTCAGGTTGTTAATGTCTGACTATCATTTACCGGTTAACATTGGTAACCCTGATGAAATTACCATTCTTGAATTCGCTGAAGAGATCATCAAACTGACGGGCACAAACCAAAAAATTATTTTTAAACCTTTGCCACAAGATGATCCGATGCAGCGACAGCCCGACATCAGCAAAGCCAGAAAAATTCTTGGATGGCAACCTAAAGTAGCAAGAGCTGATGGTTTGAAAATTACATATGAGTATTTCAAATCTCTGCCAAAAGATGAATTGTATCTGAGAGATCATAAAAACTTCGATAAATACAGCAGATGAGTAAAAAAATTCTCATCACCGGAGGAGCCGGTTTCATTGGCTCACATGTGGTAAGGTTGTTTGTAAACAAATATCCTGAATACCAGATTTACAATCTCGACAAACTTACCTATGCGGGTAATCTTGAAAACCTGAAAGACATAGAGCATCAATCTAATTATCATTTTATCAAAGCTGATATTGTTGATGGTAATTTGACGCATGAACTCTTTCAGCAGCATCGTTTCGATGCGGTTATACATCTTGCGGCCGAATCGCATGTAGATCGTTCACTGGAGAATCCGGATGAATTTGTGTTAACAAATGTTTTAGGTACGCTTCATTTGCTAAAGGCTTTTCGTGATTTATGGAAAGACAATTTTGTCGATAAACTTTTCTATCATATCTCAACCGATGAAGTCTACGGTTCTTTAGAGCATGGCGGATTTTTTACAGAACAAACACCCATTGATCCGCAATCCCCTTACTCTGCATCAAAAGCATCAAGCGATCATTTTGTGAAAGCATTTGCCAATAGTTATAAGCTTCCTGCAATTATTAGTCGTTGTTCGAATAATTATGGTCCGTATCAGTTTCCTGAAAAACTGATTCCACTCATGATCAACAACGTGATTCACAATAAACCTTTACCGGTTTACGGTAAAGGAGAAAATATTCGCGATTGGTTGTATGTTGAGGATCATGCAGCCGCTATTGATGTTATTTTTCACAAAGGCAAAGCAGGCGAAGTGTATAATATCGGGGGCATCAATGAATGGAAAAACATTGACCTGGTAATGTTACTGTGCAAAGTGATGGATAAAAAACTGAATCGCGAAGTTGGGAGCTCAGAAAAACTGATCACCTTTGTAAAAGACAGGCCCGGTCATGATTTGCGATACGCAATTGATCCTACTAAAACAAAAACTGAACTCGGCTGGATGCCTAAGGTTGATTTTGAAAGCGGACTTGAAAAAACTATCGACTGGTACCTGAACAATAAAGAATGGCTTGAGCATGTAACTTCAGGGGCATACCGCAGTTATTATGAAAACATGTACACAAACCGTTAGATCATGAAGGGTATTATACTGGCAGGTGGTTCTGGCACAAGATTATATCCACTCACCATTGTTGTGAGTAAGCAGTTGATGCCGCTATATGACAAGCCGATGATTTATTATCCGCTTTCTGTTTTGATGATGGCCGGCATAAAAGATATCCTCATTATATCTACTCCGCACGATAAGCCACTATTTGAAAAACTTTTAGGAGACGGGGCACAATTAGGTTGTAAGTTTTCTTACCAGGAGCAGCCAAAGCCAGAAGGTTTGGCACAGGCATTTATTATTGGAGAAGAATTTATTGGCGATGATAAAGTTGCTTTAATTCTGGGTGATAATATTTTTTATGGTTCAGGGTTGCCCAAACTTTTAAGAAGCATCAATAATCCTGATGGAGGCACCATCTTTGCCTATCATGTGCAAGACCCAGAGCGTTATGGTGTGGTTGAGTTTGATCACGACAACAAAGTAATTTCGATTGAAGAGAAACCGCTTGAACCCAAATCAAATTACGCAGTACCCGGCTTATACTTTTATGATAATGAAGTGGTAGCTATCGCAAAATCTTTAAAGCCTAGTCCAAGAGGTGAATTGGAAATTACAGATGTAAATAACGTTTACCTGAAGAGGGGTAAACTAAATGTAGCAGTAATGGACAGAGGAACTGCCTGGCTGGATACAGGTACTTTCGATTCTTTGATGCAGGCTGCAAATTTTGTTCAGGTAATTGAACAAAGACAAGGACTTAAAATAGGATGTATTGAAGAAGTGGCTTACCGCATGGGATTCATAGACGAAAAGCAACTTTTAAAACTTGCAGCACCTTTGGCTAAAAGC
>DAOLDI010000332.1:0-3489 GCA_035327445.1 Cyclobacteriaceae bacterium
CAGCTACCACGGTTGTACCTGATGTGAGGGTAATCTGAGGAGCTGTACTTAGTATCTCAACGTTTGTAGCATCGTCATCGCAAGCTGCGATAAAGATGAGTACAATTAAAAGGACTGGGTAAAATTTCTTGAACATCATGTTTATTAATGTGTTTTGGGTTTTCTTGATTAACAATAATATCAAACTAAGGCCGCAATCGCAAAAATTTCGGCACTTGTTGAGTATATTTTTTTTGCAATCGTTTGCGGAGTCGTTGCCATTAAAACAGGCTTTCAAGATGCCCCAGAATGTATATTTTAGGCCTATGAAACAGTTATTGATAAGCCTCTCTTTTTGTTTTGCTATTTCATTTTATGGATATGCTCAGCAAGTTACTTTGAATCCGTCCTGCGGTACTCCTTCTCAGGAAGTAACTATAACCTTTAATGCGGCAGATACACCACTGCAAAATGCAGGTAAAGTGTATGCGCACGCAGGTGTAGTAACCAATAATACAAATAATCCAACCGGAGCGGATTGGAGATTTGTAAAAGGAAATTGGGGCCAGGATAATGGCGTAGGCGAAATGACTAAAGTTGCCGGAACTGATACTGAATGGGAATTAAAACTAAGTCCAACATTGAGAGAATATTTTGGCGTTCCTGCCGCTGATGATATTTTTTGGCTGGCACTGGTATTCAGAAATGCAACAGGATCTCAGCAAACATCACCTGATATTTATATCAGAGTTGGAAGTTTCATAGACATTACGGCACCTGAACAACAGGAAATATTTATTGATCAAGGTGATTTAATTACGTTTACTGCCAAGGCTTGTCCTAACGTAGATGAATTGCGCATAGAAATAGACGAAGGAAATGGTTTTGAAATCATTGAATCCATCAGTGGATCAGTAAATGAATTAAGCGCTGCATTTGAGCCAACAACAACAGGCACCTTAAAAGCGCGTGTGGTAGCCATCATCGGAACAGAAGAGAGTATTAATGAAAGAGAGTTTAGTATTTTTCTGAAAGCTGAAAACATTGTTGCAGAAATTCCAGCAGGTAACAGGCCAGGTATAAATTATTATGCCGATGATGATACCAAAGTTACCCTTGTGCTTGAAACACCTGTACCTAAAGATTTTGTTTTTGTTGCGGGTGATTTTAATAATTGGACTGCAGACCCTGCTTACTTCATGAAGCAAACACCTGAGGGCAAACATTTCTGGTTAACGATAGAAGACCTTGTGCCTGGAAAAGAATATGTTTTTCAATATTGGGTTGATGGTGAAATAAAAATTGGCGATCCCTATGCTGAAAAAGTAGCAGACCCCTGGAATGATGAATTTATTCCTGCTGCCACTTACCCTAACCTTCCGGTTTATACCCGAAGAGAATTCGGTGTGGCAAGTGTGTTGCAAACTGCACAAACGCCTTACGAGTGGTCAGCGCAGGAAGCTAACTGGGTAAGACCTCATCCGGAACATTTAAATATTTATGAATGCCTGATTCGTGATTTTGTTGGAGGCAGAAATTATAAAGAAATGGCAGACACGCTTTCTTACTTTAAAAGATTAGGTATTAACGCAATCAAGTTGATGCCTATCATGGAGTTTGAAGGCAACCTGAGTTGGGGCTATAATCCCTCCTACTTTTTTGCGCCTGATAAATTTTACGGAAGCAAAGATGATTTGAAGCGATTCATTGATCTGGCACATCAAAATGGTATTGCGGTAATTCTTGATATTGCTTTGAATCACGCCTTCGGACAAAACCCGATGGTGCGCATGTACTGGGACAATCAGAATAATCGACCTGCTGAAAATAACCCATGGTTCAACCCCATAGAAAAACATCCTTTCAATGTAGGTTATGATTTCAACCATGAGAGTCCTTATACCAAAGCTTTTGTTGATTCTGTTACAAGGTATTGGATCAGGGAATATCATATTGATGGCTATCGTTTCGATTTAAGCAAAGGATTTTCGCAAAGAGAAACTTTTGGCAATGTAAGCTTCTGGAGCACGTATGATCAGTCTAGAATTAATATCTGGGACACCATTTCAAAACGCATTTGGGATCTGGATCCGACTTCAATTGTGATACTTGAACATTTTGCCGACTTGAACGAAGAGCTTACACTTGGTAACATGGGCATGTATCTCTGGAAAAATTTAAATCATGATTATCGTGAGTTATTAAAAGGGAATACCAACCAAAGTATCAGCAATGATGCACTCGGAAAGATTTATGTTTCATACAGTGAAAGTCATGATGAAGAACGCACCGCATTTGATATGATTAATTTCGGTAGCTCTGCAAGTGGTTACAATATCAGATCAGAAAAAGTCATGCTCGACAGGGCTAAAATGGGTGCCGCTTTTTTATTCACCTTACCCGGTGCTAAAATGCTATGGCAGTTTCAGGAGTTTGGTTATGATAAGAGTATCAACTATTGTCCGAATGGAACAATCTCGGCTAACTGCCGTCTAGATAACAAACCACTAATATGGGGAGCAGGTGGACTGGGGTATTACGAAAATCCTGATCGCAGAAGATTATTCGAAAGCTATGCTGCCATTTTTAAACTGGTAAATAATAATATGGAAGTATTTAAAAATGGTAATACCACATGGACCAATACCGGAGCGGCAAGGAGAATTAATATACGTCATACCAATATGGATGTGACCATCATTGGAAATTTCAGTACTGCAAGTCAAACTATCAATCCAAACTTCAGCAAGACAGGCACCTGGTACGATTATTTCTCCGGAGCAGCGGTACAAATCAGTAATGCAACTGCCAACATCCCACTTGCGCCAGGGCAATTTCACATTTTTACAACCGTACCTCAGGAAGTTCCCGGAGCAGACTTAATCACCAGCGTTGAAGAAGAATTTGCTGACGCAGCAATAGCTTTGTATCCCAATCCGGTTCAGGATAAAATCTACCTTGAATGGCCCAGCGCAGCCAATCAACTTTACATTGAAGTATTTGATCTGATGGGCAGAAGACTTCATTTACCTGTTCAACAAATTGATTCCAGGTTATATGAAATAAATGCACAAGGAACGCAACCGGGTATTTACCTGATTAAAGCGAGCGATGGCAACAACAAAGTCACTCGCAGAATTCATAAGACGCAGTAATGATTAAGGGATTACCATTTCGTAATTCAATGGAGCTCCCGGACCAATCGGCCAGCCGAAGAGAATCCAGATGATAAGGAGAATGGTCCATCCTATAAGAAACACGACAGAATAAGGTAGCATCAAGGAAACCACCGTACCAATACCCGCTTTCTTATCGTAGCGTTGAATGAATGCAATGATCAAGGCAAAGTAAGACATCATGGGTGAAATGATGTTGGTTACGCTGTCACCAATTCTGTAAGCCAATTGTGTAAACTCTGGCGAATATCCCAGCAACATAAACATAGGAATAAAAACCGGTGCCATAATGGCCCATTTGGCACTAGCGCTGCCCAGCATCAAATTAATGAAG
>DAOLDI010000333.1:0-3481 GCA_035327445.1 Cyclobacteriaceae bacterium
GTTTGCGAAAAATTCTTTTCCTGATCTGGCTTTCGGGCTATACGATGAAAAAGATAACTTTCTTCTTTCTTTTCCATTTTCACATTTACGGCATCTGTTGTATCTCCTTTGAATTTGTATTTGCCATACTTGAATGATAAGGTAAAGACCATTTTACCATCTTCAGTTACATTCTTACCTCCATTGCCAAATAAATCGGGCATATCAGCATTGGCAACTTCCTGAAGTTCTGATAATGACAATACCGGCTTCGGGTCATAAACTTCTTTCGATATTTCAAAACCTTCGGCTGTTATATTTTCAAAGGATGCAATAAGTGGAGCAACAAATTTTGAGAAATAATTTTCTTCTACATTTCGCGGAATGGTAACAAATTTTTTGTTGAAGAAGGGCATTAATTTTTTGCCATCAACATTTTTTTCAAATCCATAAAGCTTGCCATTTAATACCATCCATGCCGGATTACGACAAATGAGAAATGCATTTTTGAATTGAAAGTCAACTTTCTTGCCATCGTAAGTCATGGTAGGAAAGTATTGCGTGTTTTCATTAGTTCTTACAAAATGAAAATTGATGTTGGCTTTCTTTTCAAGCACTTCAATTTTTCTATAGGTAGGTTCACCGTCATTACCCATTTCAAATAGCATTTTGCCTTTGATTTTGTCCAGCACTGCCGAACGCTTTTTTTCCATGTAAGACTCAATTTCTTTTTGAAGTAGTTCATTGCCTTTATTCTTATCGAAAGTTTTGGCAAAAAACTCATCTGGTTTAAGGGTCGTTTTGGTGAAATGTTTCACAACAGCATCTTGCTGCATGCTGTCCATGAGCTGAATCAGCTCAAAATCAGTATCGTCAAGGCCTTTAGAAAATTCTCCCGCATTTTTAGCAGATATGTTTTGGTGTTGAAAGGTGAGCCTGCCTTTATCATCAACATGCACGATAAACGATTCCAGTACATAGCCCAGAAATTCATGCTGAAACAATGAATAGATAATTTGAAAAGGCTGTGAGGCAGAAACTTTCATGCTTAGATCAACTCATATTCGATACGTTAAAGCTGCATCTGACAGCTATAACGAGGCAATTTAGCCAGCAAAAGCAAGCCAAAAAGGCCAATTTTTTGGTTTAACTCAAAAAACAGAATTGCAAACTAATCAGAAAATCAATGCGAAACGTGGCTATTTTTCAAAAAATAATAGGAATTTACAGGTGCTGTACATTATAATAATTGGCTGCCAGCCAGGCAGGCCGTAAAGAAACTGCCAGGGTGATAAAGATGATGATAGCAGAGGTGTTCAAAAAATCAGTCAGTTTCATTTTTACCGGGTAGCCATCAGCAATAGATAATTCCATACCCATAGACACCAGACCATACTCTATCTGCAGCCAGCAAATTAAGCCGCCAAGTACAAGGCCAATGGATGCACCTGTAAATGATATGATGGCGCCTTCTATCAAAAAAATTTTCCTGATGAATGTTGGTGCAGCACCCATGGCATAGAGCACAGAGATGTCTTTTTTTTTATCAATGGCCAACATGGAGAGGGTAAAAAAAACATTGATGGCTCCAATGGCCAGTATTAAAGAAAAAGCCAGAAAGCCAAAAAGCTTTTCCATCTTAAGAATTTTATACAAGTCTTTGTGTTGCTCATCATTATTGAGAACAAGAAAATCTTCCCCCAAAATTTGTTTAAGACTGGCCTGGACTTTTTTTGTGTCGGCTTGCGAAGTGGTTTTTATTTCAAGTGACGTTCTTTTATTACCGTAATCAAGTAAACCCTGCATAACTTCCAGCGGAACAAAGATGAAGTTCTCATCGTAATTTTTTTCGATTGAAAAACTTCCGGCCGGTATAGTGAGTGCGCGACTGTACATGCGTGAAGGATCCAGGCTTCCACCTCTCAGGTCTTTGATATAATATAATTGCAACGGATACAAATCATTTCCGGTGGCTACAGATAGTGTATATTGAATGCCACGCCCAATCACTGCATAATTAATATCACCCTGTGTAAGCAGCATCTCTCCATTAACGATATGCTGATTGAGCCTTTGTTGATCAATAAAATTTTGACTTACGCCCTTGGCAGTAACTACCATGTCGGCTTCGCGATATCTTAGATAGACATAGTCTTCAATTACTTCAGTTACAATTTCAACACCTGGCAATGCTTCAAGCTTAGAAATAAATTCATTGTTGACTTCAAATGATTTGCCTTTTACTGATTCGATTTTTATTTCCGGATCAAATGAAGTGTATAGTGAGCGCAGCAAATCTTCAAGGCCGTTGAATACAGAGAGCACAATAATGAGTGCTGCCGTGCTGAAAGCCACCACTATTACAGATATTATGGCAATGATATTAATGAAGTGCTTCTTTCTTTTAGAGAAGAAGTATTTTCTGGCTATGTAAAGGGGCAGGTTCAAATTACTCTTCTTCGTCTTTTGACTTCGGAGGGATGTTGAGGCTGTCAATTAATGCATCAAGTCGCATGGCATTTTCTTCTACCTCATCAATAAAGAATGCCAGTTCTGGAATATGCCTTACCTGTTTGGCAATACGATTGCCCAGCGCTTTCCTGATTTCGCTTTTGCGCGTGTTGATTACATCAAGTACTTTTTGTTTGTCTTGTATGAGCATCATGCCCAGGTAAATTTTTGCAAAGCTAAGGTCGGTGCTTACCTGTACATCAACTACCGAAACAAATGCATTACCCAGGATGTTGCGTTTATCTTTCTGGAAAATTTCTCCTAACTCTTTTTGAATAAGTCGCGCGAATTTCTGTTGTCTTTTCGTTCCGGTGTTCATGCAGCAAATATCTTTAATCATTCTGCAAATAAAAATTGATATGAGCCTTTTTAAACAAACATTAAATTTATTAGACAAGATGATTTAATTTGCCGCTTAAACAGTTTGCGCCTTTGTTACAATTTTTCAGAGTTAATGATCCGGCCAGAATAATTGCACTCATTGTAGTTATTGTGTTTATTCATTTGCCTGCACTTATTGATCCCATGCCCATAACCCTGCCTGAACTGCGCAGCTTGTTAATTGGCGAAAGGGTTTTAAGTGGAATTTGGTTGTATGAAGGATTGTGGGATAGCACGGCCCCACTTATTTCCTGGTTTTACGCGGCTTGTTATTATTTGTTTGGCGATGCGATTACCGGTTTCCGGATAATGGGCATTTTACTCATCCTGATTCAGGCAGTTTATTTTTCAGTAATTCTTATTAACAGTCGCGCTTTTAATGAGAGCACGTATGTGACAGGTATGGTTTACATCAGCTTGTTTTTTTTCTCGCCAGATACCATCACACTCTCGCCTTTACTTTTATCCATGCCATTTTTGTTGCGTACCTTAGATAACATTTTTGGTCTGCTGGCATTCAGGCTGCAAAGAGATGAGACTTATCTTAATACCGGAATTTATTTGAGTATCGCCAGCCTCATAGATTTTTCTCATACTATTTTCTTGTTCT
>DAOLDI010000334.1:0-3478 GCA_035327445.1 Cyclobacteriaceae bacterium
AACATTCAATCATGAAAAAGCCTGGATTGAAATCAGCATGACAAAAAACGGAATCACCGGTTATATGCCCTACAAATCCATTGATTCTTTTGATTTTTATCAAAACCTGGGCAAACACATCATTTATATGAAGAAAAAAGATGGGGCGGTATGGCCACTAATCCAGGTATCTTCTCAAAAAAAGGCAGAGGAGGTACTGGAATTATTTCGTGAAAAAATTCTTGAAAGCAAAGAAGTAAATACTTCTTATCAATTTAGTCTTCCGGAAAAATTTACAACTACCCTAACAAATGATAAAGTCTTGGTTTACTGGAAGGGAAAATTCTCTTCGGCAATAATCATTGTTGGTCTATTTATAGTATTGTTTTCAGCGGTCACCACTATGGCTGTATTTGATTTAGGCAAAATATGGGTCATGGCTATACCTTTTATCATGGCTTCTGCCGGGCTGTTTTTTCTTGTTTATAAACTCTATCAACAGTATTCAAGAAAGTATGCCATTGCCATAGACCGGGAGCACCTGATGTATTACGAGTTTTCCGGAAAAACCGGTAAGAATAAAAACATGCGTAGCGTTCCACTTACTTCTATTCACACAATTGTTTATATCTCCAATTTATTTAGTATCAAAATCATCACACCCGATGATATTGCCTATAATGAATTAACCGCGAACGACCCGGAAAAAAGAATGATAGATCGCATTTATAATCGAAATCAACCTTTACTTATTAACCTCACAGCAGTGAACCCCGCAGAAGGTGTATCGCTTGAATACTGGCTGCAACAGCAAATTGGGTTGATGAAACCTGATTTGGAGATTAAATAATCACCAGAAGCCATCTCAAAAAATATTGAACGCTCATTTAATTTGCTTCCTGATGTTCAGAAAATTTTTAGACTTAGTTTTATTGATTTTTATTGCCTGTTTGAGGTAATAGTTGATTTCCCTGACATTCAGATTTTTATTTTCATCCACAAAGAGTTTAGCAATATTTTTTGTTTCGCGTGTTAATAAGCCATAGTTGTCTTCAAGTATAAAGCCCTCTACAAAACAAAGGGCAACCTTTCTTGCTTTCTTATCAAAATTGATATAGCATAGAAGTCCTTTATAGCTATAAAAGGGGCAGTTCCATTTAAGTTGCTCTTCCACGCCTTTCACTTTTTCAAAAATAATTTCGCGTAAAGCCCCCATTACAGAGCGATAAGGCTCTTTCATGTCATAAAGAAAATTATCAACTGCTGCACTGCGCATATAGGCAATTTAGATTTTCAGAATTGCTTAAGCAAAGTCAATTTTAAAATTGCTTGCTGCACACTTGCCCGTTCGAGTAAAGAGCTTTCTGCATTCACTGCATCAAACCTGTTATCGTTAATCACCAAAAAAATAAATGATAATGGCCTGTACTCCCAGACAAAGCGGGCATTAAGTGTAGAACGATTGGCAGCCGTGTTGAATTGATAGAATGAAATAAATTGTACACGCGGATTAAGTGCCATGCGCAGGTTAATACCTGCCAGGTGGGTATCACGACTAACCTCATTCACACCCAAACCAAGTATCTGGTTGTATTCATAACTTAATGTAAATGCCACGCGTGGGTCGGGAGCCATTCTTCCATTGATTAACAAGGTATGTAACTCTCCATCAAAATAATCTCCAGTAGTATAAGCCACCTCAGCAGCCAGTTTTTTTGAAAAGTCTGTGCTGTAGCCCATGCGATGACGCCAGTAGTTGTAGAAACCCGGGGCAATTTCAATGCCTATAGGAAAAAAAGTATCGAAGAGGTTTTGCCAGTTGGGTATTGCAGCATAATACAATTCTCCACCATGCTGAAAATCAAAACCTAGAAAACGCATGGAAAGAAATCCTTCCCGAAAGTTGAGGTCTGTTGCGCGATGATACAGGAATAAGGTTAATCCCGTGTTGATTTGACGTACAAAGTCAGGCCTCCAGGAGGGTCTCCATTTATAGGTAATGGCCGGACTAGTTATCATGTAATTGGTATCATCAACAAATCCACTCCGCGGATTATAGTTTTCCGAAATAAGCGTTTGCACGTGACCAATGCATACATCATTAGTATCAAAGTACCCCCAAACTGAACCGGCAAATCCTGAATCATTGATTCCGCCTCTGCTCTGCGTGCCTGATAACATCCAATACACATTCATTTTTTGTGTGGGCCGCAGAAAACCATCTGCAGTTATCGTGGTGTTATGTATGGCCTCTCCGTTTTCATCGGCTTCATCATTCCGGTATGAAATCATTCCTCCTACCCTGCTCTGTGCCGAAAAATTTTTAGTGTATCGTGCTACCACAAAATTAGCTGCAGGCGATTGTTCCTGGGCACTCTGCCGGATGGCAAGTGCGCCTATGTTTTGTTTATTGCTGCGATGTGTTAATCGCATACCGGCATCAATAGGTAATGGGTTACCCTCCTCATCTAAACCGATTCTGCGACTAAAAAAAGGTTGCAGCCTGCTCCATGCCCGATTGGTATAAATTTCTGCGCCTTCGAGGAAGAACTGTCTGCGCTCAGGAAAGAATACCGAAAAGCGTGTAAGGTTTACCACTTGCCGGTCTACATCTGCCTGAGCGAAATCAGTGTTATAAGTAAAATCGAGTACAGTGGTTGGGTCAACCGCCCATTTAATTTCTCCACCTTCTTTTACATCTGTTTGTGTGGTAATTTTCTCAGCGCGTTGCTGTTGTTGAATATCAATCAATACATAAGGGTTGAACAGCAGATTAAAAGACGGAGGCGGAGGTTCAATATTTTTCAGCACGGCAGCATAGGCCATGCGGTAAGGTGCGTAAGCGCGAGGCTGAGCGGGCAAAGTAACATTCTCATTGTTCTTGCGAATATTCCTCGTAAATACAATGCCCATTTCTTTGCAGTCATTAGGATAACGCAGAGTTTTCCAGGGCAATGCTATTTCGGCATACCAGCCTGAGTCAGTAAGGTGGGTACGTGCCCGCCACAGTCCATCCCACTCCCGGTTAAAATTACTCCCGTCTAATGCAAGTAATTCGCGTTGTGCACTAAACGGATTGCACTGAAACACCATAGCATTGCGCTTGTCGCGGAAACCATCAATGGCTACACCAAATAAATCATTGGTGTCAAAATCAAAATCGCGTTGCATGTTTTGCACACGTATATCTTTCCTGCCATTCGTGGTAGCATTAAAAGCCGCGATGTATAAATACTTATCATCGTACAGCACCCGCACTTCTGTATGCTGTGAAGATTTTTTTCCCTGAAAGGGTTCGTATTGTATGAATGAGGTGTACACATCTGCCTTCGCCCAATCTGTTTCATCAGGAATGCCATCGATGATAATGCCAGTGATTGTTCGCTGCGCAAAAATCTCATCAGGAATTACCGGAGGGTCAAAGGTTTCCTGCGCGAATAGTTTATTGCCTAACATGCAATTGCAAAGCAAGAGCACTGCATTTGCAAAAACCGGAATA
>DAOLDI010000335.1:0-3474 GCA_035327445.1 Cyclobacteriaceae bacterium
GAGTCAGGCGGCAAGAAAGCTCAATGTGGGGCATAATACCATATTGGAGTTTTTGGAGAAAAAGGGCTTTGAAGTTGAGAACAATCCCAACGCAAAGCTTTCGTCTGAACAATACGCCATGCTTTCTAAAGAGTTTGCTGCTTCAGCTTCTGAAAAAGCCGAGGCTTCTGGCCTCACTATTGGCACCAAGCATGCAGAAAATGTAGTGATTGAAAGTGAAGTTGAGGCGCATAAGCCAAAGCAAGAAGAAGAAGAAAGTATCATGATCAAAACCATTGGTTTTGATAAAGTAGCCAAAGCTAAAGAGCCTGCAGTACCCGAGAAAATTGAGAGAGAAAAGCCAAAACTGGATGGCCCCAAAGTCTTAGGTAAAATTGATCTTGAAAAGAAGCCGGCAAAAGAGCCAAAGCCAAAAGAAGAACCCAAAGAAGAAGCGCCTGCGCAAGTTGTACAGCCACCAGTTCAGGAAAAGATTGTTGAAGAGAAACCTGAGCAGGAATTAATTAAAGCGAGAGCTGATAAATTAAAAGGACTGAAGGTAGTTGATAAAATAGAACTTCCTGCAGAAAAGAAAAAAGAACAACCTGTTGCATCATCTGATGCAAAAGATGAAGCTGGCAGAAAAAAGAGGCCAAGAAAAAGAATCCCTTCTTTTGGAGAGGGCAAAAAAGAATTCAAAGGCAAAGGAGGAAAACCCGCACCTAGAGTTCAGAAGGAAGAACCATCAGAAAAAGAAATTCAGGAACAAATTAAAGCTACGCTGGCTAAGTTAAGTGGCGCAGGAAAGAAAGTAAGCAGTTCCAAGTATCGCAGAGAGAAACGTGCAGCCATATCAGAAGCTGAAGAAGAAAGATTGCTGCAAGAGCAGGAGCAATCCAAAGTGTTGAAGGTTACAGAATTTATATCTGCCAGCGATCTTGCTTCACTCATGAATGTTTCAGTTAACGATGTAATTTCAACTTGCCTTAGCCTCGGCATGTTCGTTTCCATTAATCAACGTCTGGATGCAGAAGCCATAACCATTATTGCAGATGAGTTTGGTTTCGATGTTCAGTTTACCTCTACAGAAGAAGAAGTTGAAGAAGCAGAGGAACAAGAAAACGCAGAAGATCTGCAACATCGTGCGCCCATTGTTACCATTATGGGTCACGTAGACCACGGTAAAACATCTTTGCTGGATTACATCCGTAAAGCAAAAGTTGCTGACTCAGAAGCGGGTGGAATTACCCAGCACATTGGTGCTTATGATGTAACCACCAACACAGGCAAGCGCATTGCCTTCTTAGATACGCCCGGTCACGAAGCCTTTACCGCTATGCGTGCACGTGGAGCCAAGATAACTGACATTGCCATTATTGTTGTGGCGGCCGATGATGATGTGATGCCACAAACCAAAGAAGCAATTAATCACGCACAGGTGGCTGGCGTACCAATTATAATTGCGATAAACAAAATTGATAAGCCGGGAGCCAATCCTGAAAAAGTAAAAGAGTCTTTAGCCAACATTAATATTTTGGTTGAAGATTGGGGAGGCAAGTACCAATGCCAGGCAATTTCAGCTAAAACCGGACAAGGTATTGATGAATTGCTTGAGAAAGTTTTACTTGAAGCAGAATTGCTTGAACTGAAAGCAAATCCCAATAAACGCGCAGTTGGTTCTGTTATTGAAGCATCACTTGATAAAGGCCGTGGCTTCGTTGCCACTGTAATGGTACAGGCGGGTACCCTAAGCATTGGCGATATCATGCTGGCTGGTGCACATTATGGTCGTGTAAAAGCCATGTTTGATCATACCGGTAAGCGTGTGAAAGAAGTTGGTCCATCCTCTCCGGTACTGGTATTAGGGTTAGATGGAGCGCCACAGGCTGGTGAGAAGTTTAGCGTAATGGAATCAGATCAAGAGGCGAGAGAAATTGCTGCGAAGCGTTCACAGATTTTGCGCGAGCAAAGCATCAGAACCAAGAAGCACATTACGCTTGATGAAATTGGAAGAAGACTTGCGATAGGATCATTCAAAGAATTGAATGTGATTGTGAAGGGTGATGTGGATGGTTCTGTTGAAGCACTTTCAGATTCTTTGCTGAAACTTTCAACAAATGAAGTTCAGGTAAGAATTATTCACCGAGGTGTAGGTCAGATTTCTGAATCTGATGTATTGCTTGCCTCTGCGTCTGATGCAGTAATTGTAGGCTTCCAGGTTAGGCCGTCAACATCAGCAAGAAAGCTTGCGGAGAATGAGCAAATAGAAATCAGATTATACTCTATCATTTACGATGCCATCAATGACGTGAAAGATGCGATGGAAGGTATGCTTGCACCTGAAGTACAAGAGGTAATTGTGGGTAATGTGGAAGTGCGTGAAGTATTTAAGATTTCTAAAGTAGGTACCGTTGCAGGTTGTATGGTAACAGATGGATACATCAAACGCAATAATCCTATGCGATTAATTCGCGATGGTATTGTAGTTTACGCTGGAGAGATAGGCGCCCTGAAACGCTTCAAAGATGATGTGAGCGAAGTGAAGAGCGGTTTTGAGTGTGGGTTGAGCATCAAAAATTTTAATGATATTAAAGTAGGCGATGTTGTTGAAAGCTACGAGCAAAGAGAAACCAAGCGTACACTTGCTTAGGCAAGCACAACAATAAATTTTAATTAAGCCCGGAGTTTGTACTTCGGGCTTTTTTGTGAGTTACTAAAACTGAACAACAGGCGCGGTCTCAGAACCTTGCGTAGCCTGGAAACCTTCTCTCCTTGAAAAATCTTCGCCCTTTCCAAAGAACGATAATGCCATGCTTTTAAAGTAGCCGCGGGTATAGGCATTGTAGTCGCGCACTACCTCATTGTAACGCTGCCGGGCCACATTGATGCGGTTTTCTGTTCCCTCTAATTGTGATTGCAGATCACTGAAATTATCGATTGAGCGAATCTGCGGATAGGCCTCAAAAGCCAGGTTGATGGCTGTATTGATTTCACGGCCCAGCAGCTCCAGGTCTTGCGGGGTTTTGGCCCTTACTATGCCTGCCCGGGCCTCGGTAACACGGGTGAGTATCTCCTTTTCGCTCTCAGCGGCACCTTTTACCGTGGCCACCAGGTTAGGCACCAGGTCGGCCCTGCGCTGATAGGTGGCCTGTACATTGGCCCATGAGGCTTCTACATCTTCTTGCAACTTAATGGCCTTGTCATAAACTCCGGTGCCCCAGGCTACGAAGATTAATCCGCCAATCAATATGATACCACTAATTACAAATGCGCTTAACAGTCCTTTTCTCATCTTTGTTATTCAGAATATACATGTGAATTTAAGCATTTCATGAAATTACTTTATACCCTTTTGCTCGCTTTGTTATTGAGCGCCTGTGGCACCGGCAATAATCGACCATTACTACCCCACAATTTTAGCATCACCAATGATAGCGCATTGTTCTTCAACAATGTAACACAACGGTATTATGATTTTCAGTACATTCCACCCGG
>DAOLDI010000336.1:0-3460 GCA_035327445.1 Cyclobacteriaceae bacterium
ACCTGGAGTCTGGTGTAGATGCTTATCAGTTTGATGACCTGGAAGGCGCCTACAGCAACTTCGTAAAATGTACTTTGGTAAAACCTGAAGATACCACTGGATATTTTTACGCTTCACTTGCTGCAGAAATGCTGGATAAGCCTGACCATGCATATGATCTTATTAAAGATTATTTTAAGACAGGTGGTAAATCGATTGATGGTTATCAGTCATTAATCAGATTCTATCAGAACAAAGAAGATTATGACAATGCATTAGCTACTTTAGAGAAAGCTAAGAAAATCTATCCCGGTAACCGTGATCTGCCAAAGCAAGAGATTGATATTTATATTAAGACTAATAGAGTAACAGAAGCACGAGACAAACTGGCTGAAGAAGTGAGGGCAGAACCTGATAATGCAGTTTTAACTTTTGCGCTGGGTCAGTTAAATGAAACATTGGGTGACTTAGAAGCAGCCAAGAAAAATTACAGCGATGCATTGAAATTAGATCCATCTTTCTACGATGCAGCTTATAACTTAGGTGCACTTTATTTTAACGATGCACTTAAAGTGAGAAACGAAATGAATAGATTAGGCAATACTGCTGCCGATAAAAAGAAGGCGCAAGAACTTGATAAAGTTTTAGTACAGAAATACAAAGACACTTTACCGCACTGGCAGCGTCTTGAGAAAATGAAAGGTGATGAGTGCATAGTATTACTAACGCTTTCTAACATTTATTATCAACTGGGTATGGACCGTGAAGAACGCGCCATGCAGCAGAAGATTAAGATGTATGCATGCGATGAAGAAGATTAATATTTACAGTATTTAATTGGAAGAAGAGGGAGTACTTCCAAGTACTCCCTCTTAATTATTTTAATTTTATCAGTACCACATTGAACCAGGCACAAGCCATACAACTTTATCAACCGCTTTTACAGCAAATTGCTTACAGATTACTGAAATGTAAAGCAGATGCCGAAGATATTGTGCAGGATACATTTATGAAATGGCTGCACATTGATCATCAGAAAATAGAAAACACCAAAGCGTACTTAATTACTGCGGTAACCAATAACAGTCTTAATCACCTGAAGACACTGAAAAGAAAAAAAGAAGAATACTGGGATCATCTTCAATTAGCCGGCTGGAAAAAGAAATTCAAAGAATTTGACCTATCACAATTTGACCTGGAGCTTGAACTCAAACAAGCATTTGAGCTTTTAACTCAAAAGTTAGAACCTGTAGAACGTGCAGTCTTTATCCTCAGAGAAGTATTCGAGATTGATTACCCTGCAATTCAGCAGATTATTGATAAAAAAGCAGATCATGTAAGGCAGCTTTTTAGTCGCGCACGCAAAAAACTATCATCTGATACAACAATTCCTAAATTACCAGCAAAACCGGAGGAGAGTCTTTTAGAAAGCTTCAAAAGGGCTTGTAAAGAAGGTCCAAACCTCAGTTTTTTGAATGATTTGAAGTCGGATTTGCTGAAAGCCATCCATTAATTCTAAAATTTCTGCTAAAAACTGTCACAAACAGTAGTGTTAATTGTCTGTAGTCTTAGTAAAGCTATTTTTTAACACTATTATTTGAATTACAGTATCTATGGAAGTTATCTTACTCTTTTTCGCAGCGCATTGGTATTTGTCGCTGTTCTTTCAAACATTTTTTTTGCATCGTTATGCCTCACACAAGGCATTTACGATGAGTCCTTTCACTGAAAAGGTATTTTTTGTGCTCACCTGGATTTTCCAGGGATCTAATTACCTGAGTGCCTATGGTTACGGTGTGATGCATCGCATGCACCATGCTTTTGCCGATACGGAGGATGACCCACATTCACCCAAGTATGATGAAACCATCTGGAACATGATGTGGAAAACCAAAACCATTTACAGCGATATAGCTAATGGCAAAATGGTACCCGATAAACGTTTTACAGAAGGTGTTCCCCGCTGGGAAGCATTTGATAAAATTGCCCGGTCATGGCCTAGCAGGGTTTTCTGGGGCGCATTGTATGTGATGATCTATATGCAATTTGCTACAGTTTGGTGGTTGTGGCTGCTTTTACCGATACAGTTTTTGTTTAGCCCTATTCATGGTGCTATTATTAACTGGTTTGCGCATAAGTATGGCTATAGAAATTTTGAAGTGAAAGATACTTCCATGAATTTTCTTCCTTTCGATTTTCTGATGATGGGTGAGAGCTATCACAATAACCATCACAAAAACGGATCAAGAGCAAATTTTGGGGGTATCAGGTGGCATGAAATTGATCCCACTTACCTGGTGATCAGGGTACTTGATAAATTGAAGATTATTCAATTGAACAGAGGTAAACAAAGTAATATCAATGAGCAGCTGAGAAAAGCTGCCTGATATTATTGCTCAGTTTTAAAAACTACCTCAAAGTCAGTTTCAACATGAAAGGGGAGACCTGATGCAGTAAAGCCTTCAGCAATAACTTTATAGAAGCCGGTATCATCTGAACAGA
The DNA here is from genome assembly GCA_035327445.1 of Cyclobacteriaceae bacterium. Lineage (GTDB taxonomy): Bacteria > Bacteroidota > Bacteroidia > Cytophagales > Cyclobacteriaceae > DAOLDI01. The sequence goes on from DAOLDI010000336.1 coordinate 2,482, forward strand.
AAAATGAGATACCGGCTTCTCCTTTTTCATTTGTCTTACCCAATCCATTCCAATATAAAGTTGACCTGATATCGGGCATTCTGTTTTGCACCGAATTAGGCGATTGCTTCAGCGGAAATTCTACGCTTTTACTTAAGCCCATTAAATTAAAGGTGTTGCTAGGCCTGGGTACTTGTGCAGCATGGCCCGGAATTTTAGTGTCAACAACTACAATTCCGTTTCTGCCGATAACACCAAAGTATTCCATCTTTTTCAAGCTATTAATGAGGCTAACTCTCATTACACTACTTGGATTCAGGTTTAGAAAAAAGTCAATATCATTTGTCATGACACCATCGATAATCAGGAGTGGATCTGAACTTCCGCTTCTTTCCAGCTCTTTGATATAAACTCTTAATATTTCTCGCTGATTTTGTTTGCGAACTTGCAGGTGGGGGATGATTTCATGGATTGTTTCCTGCATGCTTGGGAAAATGTAATACTCATTGAAGTTCACTACCTCATCAAATCCATCAATCGATTTCTCAATTTTTGTGTTTGGATTTTCATTTTCCCGTCCAACAGACAGGTATTTATTTTCATCGAAATAGAACGCCTTATCGATTTTACTTTTTTTGTTGCTATACATAGCGTATGCATTTTCTGAATCTCTATATGCAAAATCAAAATGGAATAATTGAGGTTGATAAGTTTCCGCCTGATTTATTTCTACCTGCTTTAAAATATTCGGTCTTCTGTAAGCGGTAACCAATACTTCTTCATCTTCATATACATCAAATAAGAGGGCGGCATTAAATTCGCCTGAATCTTTGGCATATACTTCGTACACATCCTGGTTTTTTTGCAGGTACATAGAAATGAGAACCGAATCTTGATTATTGCCTGGAATATTTACCGCTCCGCTTAGTTGTAAATAAGACTCAAACAAAAACTCAGCTGATTTTCTATTAGATTTCAAATCATGCATACCAAACCTTTG
>DAOLDI010000337.1:0-3440 GCA_035327445.1 Cyclobacteriaceae bacterium
AGTTTGGTTTCTGTTTCAACTTTTATTCCGGCATAATATTCCTGAACTTTGTAATCTTTTCTTAAGGGATAGCCCTCCCAATCGGCAGGCAATAAAATTCTTCTTAAGTCGGGATGGTTTTTAAATTTTATGCCGAATAAATCAAAGGCCTCGCGCTCGTGCCAGTCTGCGGTTTTCCATATATCACTAACAGATGGTATCTCAGGATTTGCTCTTTCAATTTTTACTTTGAGCATGAGGTGATGCTCGTAAGGAATAGCGTACAAATTATAGACAAGCTCCATGCTGTTTGCTTCAGGTCCATTATCAATAGCCGTAATGCAAGAGAGCATATCAAAATATAAGGCTTCATGTGTAAGTAATGTATTACAAACCTCTATTAAATCATTTGCATGAATAAGGATGGCTTTAGGTGATGCGCTTTCATCTGTTTGCAATTCAGCATGCTTGCAAACAGGACTGATAACAGATAAGATAGTTTGAAAATCAGCCATGTTGCTTTGTTTCTTTTTGCATGATTGCTTCTATGGCTGCAGGTTTCATTAAAGATTCTCCCCGAATTTTTTCATGTAGTTTTAAAATGCCACCAATAAGTGCTTCTGGTCTTGGCGGACAACCCGGCACGTACACATCAACAGGAATAACTTTATCAACTCCTTTTAAAACATGGTACCCATGTTGCCAATAGGGTCCTCCGCAATTAGCGCAAGATCCCATAGAAATTACATACCTGGGTTCGGCCATTTGTTCATAAAGTCTGCGAATACGCTCAGCCATTTTAAAAGTAACGGTGCCGGCAACAATCATAACATCGGCTTGTCTTGGAGATGAGCGTGGCGCCATGCCAAATCTGTCCATATCATAAACAGAAGTGCCGGTACTCATAAACTCAATGGCACAACAGGCTAATCCGAAAGTCATGGGAAACATAGATGATAGCCTCGCCCAGTTGATGAGGTCATCAACTTTGGTGATGATAAATCCGCCCTGATTAAATTTTTGATCTAATAAACCCATACTTTTTTTAATGTATAATTGATAATGGATAGTTGATAATTAAATCTTTCTGAATCGAATCATTATCAATTCTACATTATTCATTAATTAATTGTATTTCTGATTAATCTTTTCATACATCTCTTTAGGCACAACAGATTTTAGCTGCCTTGGTTTAGGTTGGGGTTTAATCCAATCTAAAAAACCATTCACCCAGGCATAGGCAAGGCCAATAATAAGTATGCCAACAAATACAAACATCTCTGCAAATGCCAACCAGCCCCAGGTACCATTGGTGGCTTCTATCAATTCCTTTCTGGCAAAAACAGTTGCCCAGGGGAAAAGCAAAACCAATTCTATTTCAAACAGAATAAAAATAAGTGCTATAATGTAAAACCTGATATTGAACTGTGCCCAGGCATTACCCACGGTTTCTTCACCACTTTCATATGTACTGAGTTTTTCGGGGTTGGGTCTGTTGGGGCGAATGATGCGGGAGGTGATTAATCCGCCCATCACGAACAAAATGGATGCTACAATAAAGAGTAGTATTTGAGCAAATTCTGAGAGGTAAAGTTCTTGTTCGTTCATGCTCACCAAAGATAAGCTCTGCTTATCATTATTCTAAAATAATGCAGGCTTTCGCTCCAACTTTATAAAACAACGAATGCCTGTAAGGATAAAATTTATTATGAAGACACTAGAAAGTGATCAAACTCTTTTTCTACATTAGGACAATGAATCAAACCTATGAGCTTCAAACCTTACCTCTCATGGTCTATGGCGGCATTATGTTTACTGCTGCTGACCGCACCCCTTTCAGCGCAAAGGCGCTTGTCAACAATTGGCCTTGAAACAGGAAACGCCATAACGGCATTTCCAATTACCGGGGCTCCGCAATTACTCTATTCCAATTACCATCCTTATACCACATTTAGTGGCAGCCTGGTGTGGAAAGAAAAAAATAAACACAGCTGGGAACAGTCTTTTAATTTAGGTTATATGTACCACCGTTTTGTGCAGCATAGCATTCCTGTGTTTACAGAAATTATTTACAGCAATAAGCTTAGCAATAGTTTTAACCTGCGGGTGCATTTAGGCGGTGGTTACTTGCACAGCATTCCGGCTGTTGACCGCTTTGAGTTAAACAGCCAGGGTGAATATGAAAAAATCAAAAATCTGGGCAGGGCGCAGGGTATGTTTAAACTATCGTTTTCAGGTGCCTACCACTTGAATGAGTTATACGTGCTTACATTAAACTATGGTGTATTAGGTCAGACCCCTTTTGTAAGATCCTATGTGCCATTACTCCCTTACAATACCCTGCAACTTGGTTTGCATAAAAAACTAAACCCAGGCATGTCAAACAATCCCACCCGTAAATAGTCTCTTATGAAAACCATTGTAAAAATAATTTCAATAAGCCTGCTCTTTGTACTGTCTTGTAAAGAAGCAGATATTGGTCCTACTGCATCGTGCTCATTTCAAATACCGGCATCAAGTGCCAGCCATCCCAAGCATGAAGCATTTACAAATATTCTTAATGAGTATACACAGAGAGGCTTGCCGGGCATTTCGGCATTAGTGCGCGATGAAGACGGTATATGGATGGGTTATGCAGGTAAAGCTGATATTGCAGAAAATATTCCCTTCCTGCCTTGCCATCCTTCTAAAGCTGCCAGCATTACCAAATTTATGGTAGCTACTTTAACTTTTATGTTACAGGAACAAGGGCTATTGAATATCGATGATCCTATCTCAAAATACGTTGACCCGAAAATCATCAGCAAAGTAAAAAATGCAGATAGGGTCAGCATTAAAAATTGTCTACAACACACAACAGGTATATACGATATCATTACGGATTCAGAATTTTACCTGGCAGTACTTAATAACCCGAACAGACAATGGGATGCAGAAGATCTGTTGAAATACGTATATGGTAAAGATGCCGAATTTGAAGCGAATACAGATGTTGGCTACAGCAATACCAATACTATTTTTGTTGCGTTATGTCTTGATAAAGTTTTAGGATATCATCACAGCAGAGCATTGCGGGAAATGATTTTTACTCCGCTCAATATGAACGATACCTATTTGCAATCCAGAGATAAGTTACCCAACAATGTGGCGCAGGGGTATTATGATTTATATAATAACAATACCATTGTGAATGTATCTAACCTGATAACCGGCAGCGGCAATGGATACGGAGGTATTTTTACAACAACTGAGGATTTATTAAAATTTATTGATGCAGTCTATTACAACAAGACTTTAATAAGCCAGGAAAGTTTAGATACCATGATGGAGTTTATTCCTGAAGATGACAAGACCAATTCTGGTGTTGGCATGCGACAAAAGTTTAAAGATTTTACCGAACACCAGGGCATAGGACACTCAGGCAGGGATCTTGGCTACAGCGCTGATTTGTTCCTGTTCCC
>DAOLDI010000338.1:0-3438 GCA_035327445.1 Cyclobacteriaceae bacterium
ATTAAAGATTATTTCCGGAAGCAGTACAACATGTCAATTGGCTCAACTACTGCAGAGTTGATAAAGATTAATGCCGGAGCTGTTTCAACTGATCTGGATACGGAGTTTAGCTATAGTTTTAATGGTAAAGATTTAATGACGGGCATACCTGTTAACAGAACAACAAGCAGCAAAGAACTGGCATTTGTATTAGATAAGTCTTTCAGCAGAATTGAACAGCATATCTGGAAAACACTTGAAACCTGCCCGCCTGAATTATCGGCTGATATTTACCAGAAAGGAATTTTTATTACCGGTGGGGGCGCATTGTTGAGGGGGGTGAAGGAGCGTCTGGAGAAAAGCCTTTCACTTGAGATTCATATAGATGCTGAGCCCCACATGGCTGTAGCAAAGGGTATCAGCAAAATGCTGGCCAACCCTGTAAAGCACAGAAATATCCTGATTGATTAGGCATTTTCAGAATTCTGCATTTTTTGATCAAAGTAGGTCACAACTTATTTGTTTCCAGTTCGTTATCAATGCCGTAAACCAATACGGTAATGAACCTAAACCATTCAGTGCTTTGCTTGTTACTGATCACATTTACTTTTCCCCTTCAAGCACAAGACAAGTCACAGCAAAAAATCAAACTATTTATTGATTGTAGTAATGTTTGGTGCGACCAAACCTATATCCGGTCTGAGATCACAGTAATCGATTTCTTATTGGATCGACTTGCTGCAGATGTACATATGCTGGTAACCTCGCAGCCTTTAGGAAATGGAGGAGAGAAATACCAGCTAATCTTTTACGGACAGAAAAGATTTACAGGCATGCGCGATACATTGCGCTTTAATTTGCCACCCCTGGCAACTGAAGTTGAAGTAAGGGATAAACTGCTTGATCACATTAAAATTGGCTTAGTGCCTTATATAGCCAAAACAGATTTAGTCTCTCTTTTAAAATTTGATTTAAAAAGAAATGTTGAACTCGAAGAAGAAATTGAAGATACAACTGACAAATGGAATTATTGGGTTTTCAGGGTAGGTGCAAATGGAAACATAAGTGCAGACCAGAATTACTTAAATACTAACTTAAACGGAAACTTCTCAGCTAACAGAACAACGGAAAAAACAAGAGCAGATTTCAGGTTTTCTACAGGCAAGAATAAATCCGTTTTCAGGTTTGACAATGAATTAGGCGAAGAAGAAAGCTTTACCGTATTAAACACAAGCTATAATTTTAACCATACACTGGTGAGGGCGATTTCTGATCATTGGTCTTACGGATATTATTTCTTTCTGCGCAATAGTACCTTTGCCAACTTTCAAAACTCTTTCAGGTATATTCCTGCCATTGAGTATAACATTTTTCCATACAAGGAGGTAAACAATAAATATCTTGCTTTTGGTTATGGAATTGAACTTACTCACAACAACTATTATGAAGAAACCATATACAATAAATCTGCAGAAAATTTGATTGGCCACACAGCCAGATTAGTTTCAAGTTTTAATCAAAAATGGGGTACGGTAAGTGGCAGCATTTACTATAACAACTATTTTCATGACATGAAACTGATGAGTCTTGAAGTAAATCTGAATGCAGAAGTAAGAGTTACTGGTAATTTATCTTTTTATGTTTTTGCCTTTGGAGGCCTTACACGAAACCAGGTTTTTATCCCAAAGGGAAGTGCATCTGTTGAGGATGTTCTATCAAGACGAAGACAGTTAGCTTCGGGATACAATTTCGGGTCATGGTTTGGCATTAATTACAGGTTTGGCTCCATGTTAAATAATTTTGTAAATCCGAGATTTACTGATCAATTTTAATCTGATTTACAATTCATTTATGCTTAGTGCATTATCGCGGTTGATTCTTAAAATTTTTGGCTGGAAGCTGGAAGGAGCGTATCCTCATCATTTAAAAAAATCGCTTGTAATTGTTGCGCCACATACCAGTAACTGGGATTTTATTGTGGGTGTATTATTCAGATCTGCACTAAAGGTTAAGGCTTATTACCTGGGCAAGGCAGAACTTTTTAAGCCTCCTTTCGGATTTATTTTTCGCTGGCTGGGTGGCTATCCGGTAAACCGAAGCACGAGTCAGAACATGGTGGATGAAGTTGTTCAACTTTTCAACAGCAAAGAGACTTTTTCAATTGCCCTGTCACCAGAAGGTACACGCAAACGGGTTGATAAACTGCGCACCGGGTTTTATTACATTGCTAAGCAAGCCAAAGTTCCTATAGTAATGGCTGCGCTCGATTTTGAAAACAAGAAAGCCATTTTTGCTGAGCCTTTTTTTACCACTGATAATCAGGAAGCTGATTTTGAACACATCCTGAAATTCTTCAGGCCTATTAAAGGTAAAAGACCCGAATTGGGCCTGTCACATTTATAATAGTACTCACTATTTGGGCAATATTCTATCAAGTAAGGTACCCGCAATAAAACCAACTGCTATGCCTGCTGCATTGGCAAAAAAATCTGCCCATTCATCCAGCCGGTTTACTAATGGTTGAATCAGTTCAATGGCGCCACTCCAAGCCAGTAAGCCCAACAAAATCCAAACATAATTTTTTGGTTTTGCAAAAGACACCGGAAAAGCCAGCGCTGCATAAGCCAGCATGTGATGCAATTTATCTGTACCCGGCATTTGGGGTACAGAAGAAGAGGGGTAAAGACTTAGGCCTGTAACAGTTAGTAACAGTAACACGGTTAACAACAGGTAATATTTTAGTAAAAGCTTTCTGATCATATTTTTACTTCCCGATACAAAACTTAGAAAAGATGTTTGCCAGGAGGTCCTCAGAAGAAATACTTCCTGTTATTTCACCAAGATAGTGTAATGATTGCCTGATATCCATAGCCAGAAAATCACCTGTTACTTTTTCTTGAAGACCGTTTAAAACTCTTTGCAAGGCCTCATGTGTTTGCAATAGACTTTGGTAGTGGCGCAGATTCGTAACTACTACATCTCCGCTTTTTATTTCGGCTTGTTCAAAACGCGAAAGTATCTTTTCTTTTAAAGCCTGAATGTTTTCTTTATTGGAAGCAGATATCAACACCGTATCATCAGCAAGCGCTTTAAGCAATTCAGTATTGGCCTTGTCTAGTTTATTGCCCACTTTGATGTAAGGAATTCCGGAAGCCTTCAACTCATTTTCTTGCTGATTTATTTCTTCTATTGAACTGTTAGATAAATCGAAGAGGTAGATTATCAATGAAGCCTGCTTCATCTTTTCTTTAGTGCGGGCAACGCCAATGGCTTCTACTACATCCTGGGTATCGCGCAAGCCTGCAGTGTCGATAAAACGAAAATTGATGCCACCTAAAATCATTTCATCCTCAATACTATCTCGGGTAGTTCCTGGAATATCAGATACAATGGCTCGTTCTTCATTGAGCAGCGCATTTAGCAAAGTTGATTTACCTGCATTGGGTTTGCCAATGATAA
>DAOLDI010000339.1:0-3422 GCA_035327445.1 Cyclobacteriaceae bacterium
TCTGCTTAGTGGTGCTGTTGTGCTAAGTTCCTGTTCATTATTTGGTGGCAAGGGCAAACCAACGGCAACCAATCCAGGCTCAATAAGCACAGCCACCGGCATGGCCTATAATGAAGATGGCTACAATCCCCAAGCATTTAAAGGGCAACCTACTGCGCCTAACATGGTATTTATTGAGGGCGGTCGATCCATTATGGGTTCTTTTGAAGAAGATGTAATGTCCTGGAGAGACAATATTGAAAGAACTGTTTCGGTTGCTTCGTTCTATATGGATGAAACCGAAATTGCCAATATCCACTGGCTCGAATATTTGCACTATCTGGCCAAAGATTCTGCCCAGGAAGTGTATGAAAGGGCTCTTCCTGATACCACTGTATGGGCAGGTAAATTAGCCTTTAATGATCCCTATGTAGAGCACTATTTAAGATATCCCGGTTTCCGTTATTTCCCTGTTGTGGGTATAAGCTGGGTTCAGGCGTCTGAGTATTCTATCTGGAGGACCCGTGCCGTAAATATTGGATTGGCTCGTCAGTCAGGAGAAGATTATGCCGAAACAGATGGTCGTATTCCCCTTGAATCTGGAATTGTTGTTCCCAATTATCGCCTGCCAACTGAAGCAGAATGGGAATATGCAGCTCAAGCCCTTATAGGTACACAGTGGTTAGAAGAATTGCAGACACATCAGCGTCTTTATCCCTGGGATGGCCACGCACTTAGAAATCCTTTCGGAAAACAAATGGGTTATTTCCTGGCTAACTTTAAAAGGGGACGTGGAGACTATGCGGGTATAGCAGGTCGCCTGAATGATGGCGCCTTAATTACCTCATATATTTATGAATTCCCTCCAAATGATTACGGCTTATATAATATGGCTGGTAATGTGAGTGAGTGGGTACAAGATGTTTACCGCCCTACCTCATTCCAGGATTTTGATGATCTTAATCCTATCCGCAGAGATGGATTTTTGGATCGTGGAGATGCAAATGGTGGTTATGATAATATTGATAGAAATCCTGAAGGCTTTACTTCATTAGTTACAGATAGAGCCCGTGTTTACAAAGGAGGTTCATGGAAAGATGTAGCTTACTGGATGTCGCCCGGTACACGCAGGTATCTTGACCAGGATTCAGCAACCGCAACCATTGGTTTTCGTTGCGCCATGATCAGAGCCGGCTCAAACTATTAATAAATTTAAGTTGAACAATAATTGAAAGCCCCGGATTTCCGGGGTTTTCTGTTTTAACGGGCAGTTGCAATAGTGGCTATACTAACTGAGGCAGCGTGTTTTAATAGTTCATGTGCGCAGGCCTCAAGTGTTGCGCCTGTAGTTACCACATCATCCACCAAAAGAACATTTTTATTCTTTAGCTCTTCCTTGTTTTCGATCAGAAAAACTTCCTTCACATTGTCCCATCTTTTAATTCTCGATCTTTTGGTTTGAGTTTGTGTGGGTGTAACCCGCTTAAGTGCTTTTTCATTGTATGGAATTTGCAAACCTGCTGAAATGCCCTCAGCAAAGCAGGTGCTTTGGTTAAAGCCTCTTCTTCTTAATCTGGTTTCGTGCAAAGGCACAGGTACAATCAAATCATATGCGTGGTTGGGTAATTGCTTTTTGATTTCATCGGCAAGAATTAAACCCAGTTTATGGCCGACATCTTTTCTGCCATGATACTTAAGGCGATGCAGCATGTGCTGCACCATGCCTCCTTTGGTAAAATACAAATAGGCATAAGCATGCTTTAGTTCAACTCTGCCCATTAGCCTGGTATATAAACTGTTGTTTGTGGGCTGCGACACAAAAAAAGTTTTAGGCAAATTAGCCAGGCACTTGCTGCACAATATTTCTTCAGTGCCAAGCAGGGCCTCATCACATCCGGTGCAGGTCATCGGAAAGAAAAGCGAGATAAAGTCAAGCCATATTCGGTGCATCAATTGCATGAATCCACTTTATATTTGCTGCTATTAATTTAAATAATTATGGGATTAGTAGAAGAATTCAACAATTACCGCAGTAAGATGAACGAGAAGATTACCTCCTCTGATAACCTCATTCTCAAGAGGATCTTCAATTTAGATACCAATGCCTATGCAGAAGGGGTGCTTGATGTTAAAAGTAAAGAGTTAATCGGCTTAACATGTTCATTGGTACTGCGTTGCGATGATTGTGTTAAATACCATCTTGGAAAATGCAAAGAGCTTGGTTTTAGTACTGCAGAAGTTAATGAAGCAATGGGTGTAGCCACATTGGTAGGCGGTACTATTGTTATTCCGCATCTTCGCAGGGCTTTTGAATATTGGGAGGCATTGCAACATGTTTAAAAGAGATCTTGATTTTGAAAGGAGTTGGCAAAAACTCTTGAATAAACTAGCTGATCAGCTGGGCAAAAAACCCAAAGATTTGAACGGAGTACTTTTTTTGGTTGGTGTTAATGAACTGGGTAGAGGTGCAGCCCATTTTAACAAAGAAGAGAAGCAAGATTTAATGCACATAGGTATTTGTAAAGTTTTAAGTTTCTCTGGTTATTATGTGCTGGAAGGCTTAGACGAAGAAGGATGGCCACATTGGAAAATGGTTAAGAAAGTTCCGAATCTTGATTTACTTGAACAAGAGAAGTTTCTGAAGATGCACGTAATAGAATATTTTGAAAAAGAATTTGGTTTCTGAAAATGAAGATACTCACTTACAATATTAACGGTATTCGCTCTGCATTAAGTAAGGGTTTTGCCGATTGGCTAAAAGCTACGCGTGCCGATGTTGTTTGCTTGCAGGAAGTAAAGGCAAACATAGATCAGTTTGATAAAAATATTTTAGCAGATCTGGGCTATGAAATTTTCTGGATGCCGGCTGTTAAAAAGGGGTATAGTGGTGTAGCTATCTTAAGTAAAGCAAAACCGAATAAAGTGAACTATGGTTGCGGCATCAATAAATATGATGATGAAGGCCGGGTTTTGCGTGCCGACTTCGATAAATTTTCTTTGATGAGTGTATATATGCCTTCCGGTTCGAGCGGAGATGAAAGACAAGCATTTAAAATGCAATGGCTAGATGATTTCTACGGATATGTGCAGGATTTGAAAAGAGATTATCCGAACCTCATCATCAGTGGTGATTACAATATTTGTCACAAACCCATCGATATTCATAATCCTGTCTCCAATAAAAATTCATCTGGTTTTCTGCCAGAAGAGCGTGAGTGGATGAACAAGTTTGTTGAAAGCGGATTCATCGATGCCTTCAGACATTTTGATGACAGGGCACATCAATATACCTGGTGGTCTTTCAGGGCCGGAGCCAGAAAAAAGAACCTGGGTTGGCGCATAGATTATCATATGGCAAGCTTGCCCATGAAAGAGTTTTTAAAAAAATCGGCCATCCTTCCCGAAGCACATCACTCTGATCATTGTCCGGTTTTGCTTGAACT
>DAOLDI010000340.1:0-3401 GCA_035327445.1 Cyclobacteriaceae bacterium
TATGTAAACATCACTCAGCCGGGTGAAGCATTGCAATGGAGAGCCTTTAACAGCGGGCTTCCTGTTTTCACCAAAGGCTTTTCTGGAAACATTAATCTGAAATTCAATGAAACCGATATACCGGTAATTGATGATGTGGATGGTGATGGCGATTTGGATATACTCAACATCCAGTTTGTAAGTAACAGCGATGTGGAGTATCACAAAAACATGAGCCTTGAACAAACAGGCAACAGAGATACATTAATCTTTGAGCGCATCACGCAAACCTTCGGGAATTTTAAAGAATGCGACTGTGGAGTTTTTGCTTTTCAGGGTGAGGATTGCCCGGATATAGCCAATGGGAGATTAGACCATGCAGGTGGCAAAGCTTTACTATACATCGACCTGGACCAGGATGGTGTAAAAGACCTGCTCTTTTCTGAAGAATTATGCAGAGAGCTTTACTTTCTAAAAAATATTGGCAGCAATGAAAATCCTGTTTTTTCAGAAGCTCAAACTTTTCCGTCTTCTGTACCTGTCAATATGCCGTTCCCTGCCGCTTATTATGAAGACATTGATTTTGATGGTGTGCCTGACTTGCTTGTTGCACCCAATTTATATTTCAGACAATTCATTGATTTAGATTTTGAGCGCTCAGCCTGGATGTATAAAAACTCCAACACAAGCCTGGCACCTGTTTTCAATTTTGTTCAGGAAAATTTTTTGCAACACCAAATGATTGACGTGGGCGAGCAGGCCATTGTTGCTTTTGCAGATGAAGATAATGATGGAGACCTCGATATGTTTATCAGTCACAATGGTACGCCAAGAAGCACAGGTAATATTATACTATATGAAAATATTGGCAGCAATACCGAGCCAGCATTTCGGCTGAAAACAACAAACTATTATCCTCCAACTTTTGGAGAATTCTATAACCTCAAAATCAGTTTTGCCGATGTGAATGCCGATGGCCGTACAGACTTGGTGTTTACTGCCACAGCAAACAACGATGGCATCACCCGTTTATATTATGCTGCCAACACAAGCAACGGAGCATTTAACTTTATTGGCGCTGATATCACAAATACCGGAATCAGCTTTGCGCTGAATGAAAACATTCATCTGCACGATATCAATAATGATGGTCGGCTTGATTTACTCATCGGCAAAGCCAATGGCGCAGTAGAGTACTGGAGAAATACCGGCACAGCAAGCAGTGTAAGTTTTGTACAGGAAAGCGCTGCCTATAAAGGTTTGGGCCCAAGTATCCTCCGGCAATTTCCCGCTGTGTTTGTAGCCGATTTGGATGCTGACGGAAAAAAAGATTTACTGCTGGGCGACCAAAGTGGTACAATCAGTATTGTCAGTGATATCATCAACATCAGCAATGTAAATGAATTCATCAGGGAAATAGTTTTTGATGAATCAGATGAAAGTTATTACACAAGGAATTTTGGCGGGCGCATCTGGCCGGTAGCAGCAAACCTATTTGGCAGTAATAAGCCTGCTATAATAGTTGGTAATGCATTAGGTGGTGTTAGTATACTTCAAGCAAGCGATGCTGAGCCCCAGGATGAGGCCCCGCTCATACGCATCTATCCCAATCCGGTTGTTCGCAGTGAGTATCTAAACTTGCGTGTTAACAGAAATGCAACCTTGCGCATAATCAATTCTATCGGGCAAACAGTGGAAAGGGGTTTGGTTGTACCTGCTAATACCTCCATTCAACTGGAAACTGCAGCGTGGGCTCCGGGCGTATATTTCGCGCAGTTTTTTATCAACCAAAAAAACTATGCCCGAAGGTTTGTGGTTACAAGGTAAAACTGCAATTCTATTTCATGGTCTGCGTCATCACAGACCGAAAAAACAAATAAGCATTAATATTAAGTTGGTCTGTGCAGACACAGACCAAAGAAGGATAGAATAAGATAATTCTGTATTAAATTGGCATCAAAGTTTTAATATGGAAATTGTCTGGCTCATCACAGGAGTTGTTTTAGGCGGAATTGCCACCTGGCTTGTACTGAAATTTAAATCAGGTGCGGCAGAGCAGGAATTAAAAACGCAATGGCAAATCAGCAAAGAGCGCGAGCAGGAACTTAAATCAGAAAATGAAAAGTTGCGTCAGGAAAATACAGAACTGAGAACCAACATGGCTGCCACCGAAGCCAACTATCGCAACCTCGAAGAAAGGTTACAGGAGCAAAAAAAAGAAGTAAAAGAATTACAAGACCAGTTTGCACATCAGTTTAAAAATCTGGCCAACGAAATTTTTGAAGAAAAAAATAAAAAGAGCAAAGAAAATCTTGGAGAAATTCTGAATCCACTCAAAGAAAAAATTGCCGCATTTGAAAAAAGAGTGGAAGATTCTCACAAAGAAAGTCTGCAACATAATTCTGCATTGAAAGAACAACTACTTCATTTAAAGGAATTAAATCAGCAAATCACTACAGAAGCAGGTAACCTTACGCGTGCGCTCAAAGGCGATACCAAGGCCCAGGGCAACTGGGGCGAATATGTGCTGCAAACCATCCTGGATAAATCCGGCTTGCGCAAAGATGAAGAATATTTCATGCAGGAATCGCTTACCACCGAAGATGGCAAACGCTATCAGCCCGATGTGGTAGTGAAACTTCCGGATAATAAAAACCTGATTATCGACTCAAAGGTTAGTTTAGTTGCCTATGAGCGGTATGTATCAAGCGATGAGGAAGAAGACAGGCTATCTGCATTGAAGCAACACATTCTTTCCATGCGGCAGCACATCAAAGGTTTGTCAGAAAAAAATTATCAAAGCCTGTATCAACTGGGAAGTTTGGATTTTGTACTGCTTTTTGTTCCCATTGAACCCGCTTTCAGCCTGGCCGTGCAACACGATAAAGATATTTTTCTGGATGCTTACGATAAAAATATCGTGATGGTGAGCCCCTCTACACTTATTGCTACGCTTCGCACCATTGCCAGCATGTGGAAAAACGAAAGACAAAACAAGTATGCGCTGGAAATCGCCAAACAAGGCGGTGACCTGTACGATAAGTTTGTGAGTTTCAGCAATGACTTGATTAAAGTAGGCGAGCAATTAAGAACTACGAAAAAAACTTACGAAGATGCCATGAACAAACTCACCGAGGGTAAAGGCAACCTGGTGAGTCGGGTGAATAAATTAAAAGAACTGGGTGCCAAAGCCAGCAAGCAAATGGACCCACGCCTGGTTGACCGGGCTGAAGATGATGAAACAAGCGAATGAATAATCAGGAAATCATAACAGATTTTTACCATGCTTTCGCCCGTGGCGATTACCAAAGCATGCAGCAGCACTACCATGATGATATTATTTTTGAAGACCCCGCCTTTGGTAAGCTCAAAGGAATAGAAGCCAAAAAAATGTGGCAGATGCTGATAGAACGCTCTGGCGG
>DAOLDI010000341.1:0-3395 GCA_035327445.1 Cyclobacteriaceae bacterium
GGTTGCCGTTATTTGTCGGAGTGAGTGGATTCGAACCACCGACCCCCACGTCCCTAACGTGGTGCGCTAACCGGACTGCGCTACACCCCGAAATTTTTAATTATTGGCCCGGCACTTGGCTTGCCGCTGAAAACGGAGTGCAATAATAATAAAATATTCGTTTTTCGAGTGCTTAATTGCTCGCTGCCTGTGCTATAAAATCTTTAAGCATTGAACTTTATTAATAGAAGGGCTGTAATTTGCACACCATTTATGAAAAGCACGCGCAGTTTTCTTTTATGGATTGTTTTTGTGCCTTTTTTGGCGGGGGCGCAAACGGGTCTTGCCAAAAGAAGCCTTAAGCTTATTGAAAAAGGAGCCTTTGAAAATTCGCTCAAGCTTATTGAAAAGGGTTCTTTGAAAGACAGTATAAATCCTGAGATTAGTTTTGTTCGGGCTGTATTATTTTTTGATACTACTTATCAGCGTTTTAATATCGATTCAGCTTATATCGAAACAAATCGTTCAATGGCTTTGCTGGCTGAGGTAGATGCCAAACGGCTGAAAAAGATGAAAAGACTACCGCTCGATTCAACAGTATTGCTGCAGTTTAGGGCAAGTATTGATAGTGCTGCTTTTCAACGTGCCAGGCTTGCTGATACAGAAGATGCTTACATTTATTTTATTGGTTTTTTTACTGAGGCCGTTGAGCTCGACTCAGCCCGGCAACTCAGAAATGCCCGTGCTTATGAAACTGCACTTAAGCTAAATACTTACCAATCGTACAAAATATTTTTAGATAAGTACCCTGATGCCCGCCAGGTTGCAGATGCCCGTACCCGATACGAAGAATTACTTTTTCTCGATCGTACCAAAGACAGCAAGCTTTCAAGTTTTGAAGCATTTCTTACTGAAAATCCACAAACGCCTTTCAGGCATATCATCATCAAAAATATTTTTGAGATTTCAACCGCATCGGCAGATGAGTCTGCCTGGCTTAATTTCATCAAAAGATTTCCGAATGAAAAACATAGCAAGAGAGCAAAAGATATTCTATACCATCAGCGAAAAACATTTGCTCAACCCGATAAATGGTTGAGTGGTATTGCAAATGACTCTTTGCGTGCTGTTGCTTCAATTGAAAAACACAGACTGTTTCCTTTTATATGGCAAGGTAAGTATGGCTTTTTTAATGATGAAGGAGAAGAGTTAATTAAATCAATTTATACTGAAATTGATGACGAATATTTATGTCATGAAATTGATACTGATTATTTGTTGGTAAACAATCTCATTTACGCCAGAAACGGAGCCTTGTTATATAAATCTGCTTTTACTGATGTAGAGGATATTGGCAGTGGGTTTTTATTAATTGAAAATCGAAATTGTAATCGGGTATTACACAAATCAGGTTTTAGCATTGGTGATACTTGTTTAGATGATGCACAAGTTTTGAATAATTCTTTTCTCGCTATTAAGCAGAAAGACTGGGCCTTGTTTGCCTTTAATGGCAGGCAGCTTAGTGATTATGTTTTTAAAGATGTGCAGGTGATGGAAAACCTGATTGTGTTAAAGCATAGCAACGGCAAGAGCAGTATTCATACTGTGAAGGAAATAGCCCAATTGGCAGATAAAGTCGCACTGGGCATGCAACATCTGTACGATGAAGTCAGACCATGGTCTGAAGGTTTATTATGGGTAAGAAGAGGAAACGCTGAGGCTCTGATAAATGATCAACTTCGATTTCAAGTACCACTTGCAGCGCAACAATTATCAAGTTCCAGGTATGGCTTACTTGCTAAAACTGATAAAGGTTATCGATTTCCGGGACATGAGCAGTTAACGGCCAATAACTATGAGGATATTGTAACAAGTGCAAATTGGTTGGCGCTTAAAGAAGAAGGAAATTGGAAATTCTGGTGGCCGCACATGCAAGCTTTTTCTGCTGCTACTTACGATTCTTTAGGCGTACTTGGCATAGCACCCTTTGCCTACAGGGCCGATTCTGCTTTTTTACTTTTAATGGATAATAGCGAAAAGTACATTGATCCAAAATTGAATTTGAAATACATAGGTGCTGCAGACGATGCGTTTTATGTGCAGGTTGATGATCGTAACCGCTCATATATACATGACAGTCACTTCAGAAGATTATTCAGAAACGACTTTGAAAATATTTCAACCATTGCTCCCGGATTATTTGTGTTTGAACAAAAAGGAAAAAAGGGCTTATTGAATGCTGAAGGAAAGGTGGTAGTAAAGCCAGAGTATAATGCTTTTGCACAAAGTTCTTTTGCTTCAGTCTCTACCTTAAAAGACAGAAAATTTGGTTTGTACAACCTGCATAAAAATGCTTTGGTACCTGTAGACTATGAGCGAAACATTCAGTTTTATACAGATGAAGTTTTGATTGCCTTTCAGAATGGATTCTACGGATTTATAGACTGGAAAAATAAAGCCCTCTCTGGTTTCGAATTTGAAGCGGTAGAACATTGGAATGATTCTGTAGCCATTGTTAAACAGCACTTTCAGTGGAAGTTATTTGATTTTAAAACAAAAAGCTTTGCGATGGAGGGAATCAAATCTTATAAGCTTATCAGCAATGATGCGGAAGAAATAATTGCCATCATCAATCATGAAAATGGTTTTGGCGTAATCAGTAATGTTCAAGGAGTTATTATAGCACCTTCCTTCAGTGAAATCATAAATCTGGGTTCTGCGCAAGAGCCTTTTTACTTCACTGAAAAGCATGTAGAGGAAGCTGAATACTTTGTTGTTGTTTATTATAATAAAAATGGAGAAGTTGTGAAGCGACAGGCTTTTGAAGCCAAAGAGTATGATAAAATTTATTGCAAACAGAAATAACACTCAGTTAATCTTAAGCCTTTTATCTTGCACCATTCATTTGATATCATGAAAAATTCAATTTTTATCTTAGTTCTTATCACAGTTTTTAGCTGCCAACCTGAGCCGCAGGAAAGTCCGAAATTGGTTGTAGGCATTGTAGTAGACCAAATGCGCCAGGAGTACTTGCACAGATACTATGATACCTTTGGTGAACGTGGTTTTAAGCGTTTAATGCATGAGGGTTTTGAATTACGCAATGCACATTATAATTATGCGCCAACCTATACGGGGCCTGGGCATGCTTCTGTTTACACAGGCACTACACCTGCCCTGCATGGCATTATTGGAAACGATTTTTACAACAAACAAGCTAAACGCATGGTGTATTGTGCCGGAGATGAAAATTACCAGGCCGTAGGCAGCGATTCAAAAAACGGAAATGTTTCACCATCAAGAATGCTTACCACAACAATTGGCGATGAGCTGAAATTATTTACACAAAAAAGATCGCGCGTAATTGCAATGGCGCACAAAGACAGGGGAGCTGCACTGCCCGGTGGTCACATGGC
>DAOLDI010000342.1:0-3391 GCA_035327445.1 Cyclobacteriaceae bacterium
AGAGCATTCCTTATGCAGCCAAATTTGGTGGCGCCACCGGAAACTTCAATGCGCACCATGTTGCTTATCCTGAAATTAACTGGGCAGCTTTTGCTGATGAATTCATCAATGAAAAACTGGAATTGAAGCGCAGCTACCCCACCACACAAATAGAGCATTATGATCACCTGGCGGCTTTGTTCGATAACCTGAAGCGTATCAATACCATTCTAATTGATTTATCCAGAGATGTGTGGCAATATGTATCGCTCAATTATTTTAAACAGAGATTAAAAGAAGGAGAAGTTGGCTCATCGGCAATGCCACACAAGGTTAACCCCATTGATTTTGAAAATGCAGAAGGTAACCTGGGTTTGGCCAATGCTTTATTTGAACATTTAGCCGCTAAACTTCCGGTGTCGAGGTTACAACGTGATTTAACAGACTCAACTGTGCTTAGAAACATTGGTGTGCCCATGGCGCATACTTATCTGGCCTTGAAATCAATTGAAAAAGGTTTGGCCAAACTTGAATTGAATAAACCTGCCTTAGATAAAGACCTGGAAGATAACTGGGCAGTTGTGGCTGAAGCCATTCAAACCATTTTAAGAAAAGAAGGATATCCTGCGCCTTATGAAGCTTTGAAAAAACTTACACGAGGTACTGTAATTAATCAGGAAAGCATTCAAGAGTTTATTGACTCGCTGGAAATAAAAAAGGAGTTAAAAGCTCAGTTGAAGCAAATAACTCCTTTTAATTATACGGGTATTTAAATCTTATTCTGCGTTGGGGTTGTAGAGTAATCTGTTGTTCAGAAAATCGTACAAGGTTAATCTTCTTAAATCATAGTATGCAGTCCAGAATCCTCTTAGCGCGGCAACATAACTGCGCTTGGCATCATCTTTCTCTGTTAAAGCAAGATTGAGGTTGGTGATATCTGTTTTACCAATTAAATATCTGTTTTGTGTGGCTATGTAACGCTCAAGGGCAACCTCATCAGATTTCTTAGTGATCTGAATTTGCATGCGCAGCATTTCAAACTGTCTTACTTGCGTTATGATTTCCTGTTCAAAGTTGATGATGTCCTGATCAATGATAAAATCATTTAGACGCTTATTGGCCAATGCGGTTTGCATACGCGATTTATTGCGACCCCAATCTAATATGGGTACGTTAAACTGTAAGTTAACCGTTTGCTGTCGTAAGGGGTCTATATAAACATCTCCTAACTCGTTACCTTGCTGGTTCAAACCAAATGAAGCTACCATATTGGTTTGAAAGCGCTGGCCTTTTGCCTGCGCAACTTCTCTGTCAGCTTCAATTCTTCTGCGTTCAAATGCAATAAAATCAGCCCGGTTATCTTTGGCTCTTTGCAAAGCTTCTTCTTCTGAAATTAAAAAGAAGGGGACTTCTTCAGGCAAAATCAATTCAAATTCCCTGTCCTCTCTTATACCAATGTATGATCTCAATCTCAGTTTTGCATTTTCAAGATCGAGCCGGGCCTGCGCTACACCCTGTTGTGAACGCAACAACTGCAACTCAACCTGCAATAATTTGTCCATTGAGGTTGTACCAATGTTGTAGCGGCCTTGTTCAATTTTATAAATAGTGTCATTGTTGGCCAGGTTAAAATCAGCAATCTGCCTGTTAATCTGGGCCTCAAGTACACCAAAGAATAATTCAACTGCCACACGAGATACAAACTCTTGTTCCTCCACATATTCACGCTTAGACTCTTCATACCTTAAGGGCTCTGTCATTCTATCCCACCTTAAAGGATTAAAGGCAAAAATGGGTTGGTTCAATCTTAAAAAAACCGGGGTACCATTCCAGCGATCGACTCCTGTAAGTCTGTCCTGGAAATAGTTAAGGTTTGAGTTAACCGAAAGTTCACCGCCTGTCCAGGGTAGGGGCTGCAACAAACCAAGGTTAGTAAATGAGTTGGTCTGATTTCTTGAACGGAATTCAATTGAACCATCTGGCTGGGTAATTGAAGCAACATCCTGGCTGAAACCTGGCAAACTTCCGTTGAGTCGCAATTGCGGATTGTAATTACTCTTGTAAAAACGGTATTGCCAGTAGCGGTTTTCTCTTCGCGTTTCTGCTTGTTTAGCAGAAGGCGAATTCAAGCGGCCGCGCTCAATAATTTCTGCCAATGAAAATGCTGTTTGCTGGGCATATGCCGCTTGCCATATTGCCGATGTAAGTAATATGGCTGTAAACAATAAACTTCTTTTATTCATATCTTAATGAAGTTATAGGATCTTGCATAGCTGCTCTTCTTGCCGGGGCAATGCCGAAAATCAAGCCCACGCTTGCGGCAACCCCAAATGAAAGTGCAATAGATGCAAAGCTAATAATGGTTGGTATTTGTGCTATTTGCGATACAAAAAATGCAAGGCTTACGCCCAGAATTACGCCAATTAGTCCTCCGCTGATACTGATCATGATAGCTTCAAACAAAAATTGCTGAATAATATCGGTTTTCTTTGCACCGATAGAAAGTCGCAAACCAATTTCTTTGATTCGCTCTAATACAGAAGCCAGCATGATGTTCATAATGCCAATACCTCCCACCAATAATGAGATGCCCGCAATGGCGCCCAATACATAGTTGAAGATGTCATTAGTGCGCTGCTGTTGCTTCAAGAGTAACTCTGGAATTTCAATCTCAAAATCTACCACATCATAATGCCTGCGTTGCAGCAAACGCGAAACTATCTCTGCGGTGGACGACAACTGGCTGGTTTCATTTACCTGCAAAACCAAACGATCAAGCTGATGGTAATTTTGGGGTGGCCCTTTATCTTCATCATCATCAGTGGGGCCACCTATAATAATTACTGTTCTTCCTCTGCCACCTCCACCACCTAAAAATGGTGAGGTGGATTTTTTTACAAGGTCTCGATTTACATAACGCACCAATACTGTTTGTAAAGGAGCGTAAACATCCATATTGTAATCTCTGATCCCTAATTTGCTGATGCTTGATTCTGAAATATATCTTTCATTTAAAACACCCACAATGGTAAGCCAGTGTGGCCCAACCTTTATCGATTTACCTATTGGATTTTCGGAAGGAAAAAATTTACTCTTGATTCCACTGCCGATGATACAAACAGGAGCACCCACTTTCAGGTGTTCATCATTAAACATATTTCCAGAGCTGAGGCCAATATTCAACACGTCAAAATATGAAGGTTCTACCCCAACCAATTTAGCCGAGCGCCTGATACCGCTTTTGATGATATAAGTTTCTAACAGAATCTCCGGACTTATTTTATTGATGCCCGGCACAATTTGTTCTATGCTGTGCACATCTCTTAAAGTAAGGCCGGGAGAAAACTTTTTCTTTTCGCGCTGCCCAACATCTTCCTGCACTTTCTCTTCTTTTTGCTCAACAATGGGCTTG
>DAOLDI010000343.1:0-3376 GCA_035327445.1 Cyclobacteriaceae bacterium
TTGTAGTTGAGGCGGTGCATGCAAAGCTTGAGCAGTCTAACATAGGTCCGCGTAGGGCAACCGAACAGGCTATGCGCGAAATCAGTGGAGCCATCATTGCAATTACCTTAGTAATGTCTGCGGTTTTTATTCCAGTAGCTTTTATGAGCGGCCCGACAGGAATTTTCTACAGAGAATTTTCGCTTACCATGGCAGTTGCAATTGTTATTTCAGGAATTACAGCGCTCACTTTAACGCCTGCACTGTGTGCAATATTTTTAAAGAATCCTCACGGTGTGAAAAAGAGAAAAACATTTTTAGACAGACTTTTCAGAGGGTTTAATATTTGGTATGATAACCTTTCAAAGCGATATAAATTTTTAGTAAGCATTATAGCAAACAGAAGTGTAGTGACATTTTCTGTTTTGATAATTTTTAGTCTTAGTGCGGGCCTCATCGGCACTATTGTACCATCAGGTTTTATTCCAGAGGAGGATCAGGGAGCAATTTATGCTAACATAACCGCACCAAACGGAGCAACACTTGAGCGTACAGAAAAAGTTGTAGATGAAATTCAAAAAATTTCCAGCAGCATGGAAGCGGTTAGCTCTGTTTCAAGTCTTGCAGGATTTAGTGTGCTTTCTGATGGAACTGGTTCAGTTTATGGAATGAATCTCATCAGTTTAAAAAACTGGGCCGACAGAGATTTGAGTGATAAAGAAATTATTGAACTGTTAAAAGATAAAACAAAGCATATCAGAGATGCAGATATAGAATTTTTTACACCGCCCCCGGTTCCAGGTTATGGTAATTCAAGTGGCTTTGAACTTAGACTGCTTGACAGAACAGGAACAGGCGACTTAAACAGGCTGCAACAGGTTGCCAACGATTTTGTAGCAGAACTAAGCAAACGACCTGAAATAAGTAATGTCTTCACCACCTTTAATGCCAATTTTCCCCAATATCTATTGAAGATAGATGAAGATAAAGCTGCACAGAGAGGCATTACGGCTGACAATGCCATGAGTACCTTACAAGCACTCATCGGAAGCGAATATGCTACAAACTTTATTCGCTTCGGACAAATGTACAGGGTAATGGTGCAAGCATTACCAGAATACCGCGCGCAGCCCGATGACCTGCTCAAATTATATATCAAAAGTGAACTGGGTGAAATGGTGCCATTTTCATCTTTTCTTGAAATAGAAAGAATTTATGGACCAGAGCAGATTACAAGATATAACATGTATACATCAGCCATGGTTAACGGACAGCCTGCTACAGGTTACAGCAGTGGTCAGGCAATTAACGCGATTAAAGAAGTAGCAGCCCAAAAATTACCAACTGGTTATGGATATGATTGGGCCGGTTCGTCCAGAGACCAGGCGCAAATGGGTAATGATGCCATTTACATCTTCCTTGTTTGTTTGCTCTTTGTTTACCTCTTGTTAGCGGCTCAATATGAGAGCTTCTTGTTGCCAATGCCTGTCATATTCTCTTTGCCAATAGGAATTTTTGGAGCTCTTTTTTTGCTGATGATTATGGGTCTGGAGAATAATATATATGCACAGATTGCTATGATTATGTTGATAGGCATACTGGGTAAGAACGCCATCCTGATAATTGAGTTTGCTGCAATGAAGCATCGTTTAGGTAAGTCTCCGCTTGAAGCCGCAATAGAAGGTGCTGCCGTTCGTTTACGCCCAATTTTGATGACTTCTTTTGCTTTTATCTCCGGACTCATTCCTTTGATGCTTGCTTCTGGTGCTGGCGAAATAGGTAACCGTACAATTGGAACAGCCGCTGCGGGTGGCATGCTCTTCGGAACAATCTTTGGCGTAATCATTATTCCCGGCTTGTATGTTGTTTTTGCTACACTCGCAGAAAAGTTTACTACTGGGAAGAAAGAAGAAATGGCCTTTACCGAAACTATTTAATACCAATGCATAATTATTTTAAGAATACTTTAATTGCAATAACGCTTATAGTTATTGTAAGCTCATGCAAAACACTGGATACAAATCTTAGTATAAAGCAAAGAGAACTGCCCGATACTTTTCCATTATCACAAGACACATCAAAAAATATTGGAGATATAAAATGGAAAGAATTTTTTAATGATACATATCTAACACAATTAATAGATTCAGCGCTGGCCAACAATATTGATTTGCACATAACCATGCAACGCATTGAACTTGCACGGGCTAATGCAAAGTTTGCCAAAGGCAGGTTGTTTCCTTTTGCAGGATTTAATCCAGCCGGTGGAATGCGCAAATTTGGTCTATATACCATGGATGGTGCCGGTAATATTTCTACAGAAATTTTGCCTGGTAAAATTGTACCTGTTGATTTACCAGATATTTACCTGGGAACGTATGCTTCATGGGAATTGGATATTTGGGGTAAGCTAAAGAATCAGCATAGAGCTGCACTTGCCCGTTACCTTTCAAGCATAGAAGGAGTGCATTTTGTAACAACCAATTTGATTGCAGATGTAGCAACCGCATACTTTGAGCTGCTTGCGTTGGATAATGAATTGGAAATTGTAAGGCAGACAATTGAAATGCAACAACGCGCTCTCGAAATAATTGAAGTACAGAAAGAGGCTACAAGAGCAACTGAGTTGGCAGTGCAGCAATTCAGCGCGCAGGTATTAAGCAGCAAGGCTTTGGAAAAAGAAATTTTACAGCAAACAATTGAGGTAGAGAATTTTATTAACTTTTTAATGGGCAGATACCCACAATCAATACCAAGAGCCAAAGAACTCTTGTTTGATGAAGTTAATCAGCAGATTTTTTCTGGTTTGCCTTCAGCATTGCTTAGAAACAGACCAGATATCAGGGAGGCAGAGCTTAACATTATGGCTTCAAAATTTGATGTTCAATCTGCGAGGGCAGCTTTTTTTCCTTCATTTCAAATTACAGGAGGCTTTGGTTTTCAGGCTTTCAGTACTGAGTTTTTATTTCTAAGTCCTGCTTCCATTGCTTACCATGCTATTGGAGGCATCGTAGCTCCTGTAATTAATATGAGTGCCATTAAAGCAAATTTCAATTTTGCAAAAGCCTCACAATTAGAAGCCATGTACAAATACCAGCAAACAATTCTAAATGGATATGTTGAAGTTGTAAATGAACTTTCTAATATTCAAAATCTTGAAGCAATAAGTGACCTAAAACTGGAAGAACGAAACATTTTGATGGCTTCGATAAATACTTCCGAAGAGTTGTACAAGTCGGCCAGGGCCAGTTATCTGGAGGTACTTTTTGCTCAACAAAATGCTTTACAAACAAATCTTGAATTAATAAAGGTAAACAAGCAGCAACGTGTTGCACTTGTAAATCTTTACCGCGCTTTGGGTGGCGGATGGCAATAGTTTTCCATCTGTGTATTAATT
>DAOLDI010000344.1:0-3369 GCA_035327445.1 Cyclobacteriaceae bacterium
CTCATCTAGCGCGGATGTTGTGCGAAGGCAAGAGCGGGGCTCATCCCTGCCAGACGAGAAATAAAACAAAAGCAAATTGTAATCTTGAATTAATATGCTTGCATCAAAGCGCAGCAAGTGCTTTGTCATAATCCGGCTCCTGCCCAATTTCGGGTACAAGCTCAGCATGAACTACTTTGCCACTCTTATCAATTACCACAACGGCACGCGCATGTAAACCTGCAAAAGCGCCAGAAGCAATTTCTACCCCGTAGTTTTTTGCAAAGCCTTTGTTGCGATAATCAGAAAGCATTACCACATTGTTTAAACCTTCAGCCCCACAAAAACGCTTTTGTGCGAAAGGCAAATCTTTAGAAATACACAAGACAACTGTATCAATCATGTTGGCGGCAGCAAGGTTGAACTTACGCACAGAAGCCGCACATACCGATGTATCAACACTGGGAAAAATATTTAAAACGAGATTTTTGCCGCTGAAGCTGCTCATTGAAACATCTGCCATGTCAAGCGCAGTCAAGACAAAATCAGGAGCAGCTGCACCAGCTTGTGGCAACTCTCCGCTTGTTGTAGTTGGATTTCCTCCTAAGGTAATGTTAGCCATAAAGAAAATGTTTGGTTTAATCTATTAAACAAGCATAATCAGTTTAGGTTATTCATTTAACAGGCTGTAATAAAAATTTCTCGTAAGCATTTGCTCTTACCCTTTCTTTGCTAAAAGGCACAGGCAGCAGGGTATCATCAGCCCAGCTGCTGAATAAATTGCGGTAAAAAATACTTTCCGGATTACCTGATTGTCCTGGGGCATTGTTGAACATGGCCCCGTCAAAATCTTTGGTATCAATCACTGCTCTAAAGCTGGCGCCATGTGTTTGCAGATTGCCGCTACCCGTTGCACCCGGTGTGCTTGCCGAACCCTTGCGCGGTACAGGACCAAGATCCAGTTTCTTTCTTAGGTCATCCTCAAGCACAGCACTTAGCGGATGTTTCATCCAGGCGTGGTGGTAATTATTGTCGGCATATTTCCAGTCAGGCATATTGTCACCAAGCTTTTGCCTGAGTTCATCAATGGCTTGCTCAAGCGCTTTCATCAAAATCTGATCTCTTACCTGCACAGCATTTTGACCAAAATAATTTTCCGGCTTCGTTATGATTTCAATACTTCGGCTCAAAGCAATGCTGCGGATGTAGGGCTTAGCCTTTTCTGGCACTAAAGTATTGCGCAGGTTCTCCCTGATCTTTCTTTCCCACATCATATAAATAGGGGCTGCAGGCGAATCATTATCCAAAATAAAATTCCAGTTCATTAAATATTTTCTGGCCTGTTCGGCATCTGCTTTCGCTGATGTCAGATTTTCAAGAAAAGGAATTAAGGCGCGCGCAGGAAGCGAGAGGTAATCATGCTGCAAGGCAATCATATCATCCATCGAAAATTTATTGCCGCTGCTCAATACTTCACGGATGCGGTCTCCGCGAAAAGCATCTGCCCATTCCCAACCCACAGCATTACGATGCGGATAATTTTCAGGAATCAAATTTTCATTGGCCGTAACAATAAATCCGGATGCCGGATTGAATTGGTTGGGCAATTCTTTTACCGGCAAATAACCCGACCATTCATAAGTTCCATCACCGGGCACAGGCAATAAACCATTCCAGTTTTTTCTGATAGGCGCAATGCCTACGGCCTGCCAACCGATGTTCCCGTTTTTATCCGCCCACACCATGTTCTCACCCGGAATGAAACTATAGGTGCAAGCTTCACGAAACTCCTCCCAGGTACTTGCCTGGTTCATGCGCAGACTGGCCAGGTAGGGTGCGCTGCCAATCTCGAGCCAGGCACAACGCAAAGCAAAGGCGGTATTATTTTGTTCATCAACAAAAGTTACCGGCCCGTGCCGCGTGTACTTGTGCTGCACAATTACAGCATCGGCATTTTTTACTTTGATGGTATCAGAAATAATTTCGAATGATTCCCATGCATCTTTATAGCGATATTGATTTTTGTTTTCAGGATTGAGCTGATACACATAAATGTCTTCATTATCTGTTTCAAAAACCGTGAGTCCCCATGCGCCTGTTCCATTATGCCCGATGGAGATGCCCGGAATCACAGGTTCGCCTCCACCCATCACATCCCATCCCGGAGCATTCAGGTGCACCATGTAACGCAAGGCAGGTGCAGCAAGGGCGCGGTGCGGATCGTTGGCCATCATGGGATATCCGCTTTCTGTAAGTGTACCGCTGATGACCCAATTGTTGCTGCCTACACTTCCGCGATCGAGACTGCGCAGGTATTCCCATTCATTGCTTTCATTGAGTTCAAGGGTAAGTGTTTGCTTTGCAGTTTCATCAATAGCTGCAATTAAATCTTCAGGTAAAAATTTGATGTTACTGCGGTAAGTTTGATACAAATCGAGTATACCATCTTGCATCAGCCAGTTTGGATTTATCTTACTGTCAAGTTTTAATTCAGGCACACCCGGTTCAAAGCTTAAAAGTGCTTTTACTTTCTCTTCGCCCAGTAAATGCAAAGCGCGGACATAATCCAACTCATCTGTTGCATTGCCCACCAAACCCTGATGACGTGATACCACAATCTCAGGCGTCCAGTATCCCGGCTTAATTCCTAACAATTTAAATTCGATTGGCAGTTCTTCAGGATTTTCGTTGATCTCTTTGATGCAGGCATTCACGCCATCTACAAATGCTGTAATGATTTCCACTCCATGAGGATGATAGTGCTGCATTTCTTTTTGCACATCACCCCTGAACTGAAAAAGTCTTGCCCCGATATCTCTTTTGATTTCCCTCTCGCCTAAAATTTCTGCTACTGTTCCGCTGGCGCGTCTTCTCCAGATTTCAAACTGAAAGAGCCTGTCTTTGGCAGCCGCATAGCCTTGTGCAAAAAACAAATCGTGTTCATTCTTTGCATAGATGTGATTGACGCCCACACTATCCCTTATGATTTCAACTTTATCACGTAGGCCTGCAACATATAATGATGTGCCTGTTTCCTTTTCAGCACAGGCGAAAACAAAAATGGATATCAGCATGTAAAATAGTTTCTTCATAATTACCGGAGTTTGTTCCTGGCTAAAAATAAAAAATCCTGATGGTGAATCAGGATTAATTTTTTTGTTTGGAACACATTACATAGCCCAGGGCTTAATACCTGTACTATGGCTAAATTAATGTGAGATCGATGGCTTGCTAAAAAGGAATTTTGAAAAGCACAATGAATGTCCCCCTCCCGAAATTTCGGGAGGAGGGGGTTGGGGGAGGCTATATAACCAGCTTTTCAAAATTCTTTTCCATTTGATTATCATCGAACTCAGGTCAAATTAATTATCACTTAATTCCAAACCCTGC
>DAOLDI010000345.1:0-3365 GCA_035327445.1 Cyclobacteriaceae bacterium
GAAACCTACTTCGTTTAAATATTCCGGATCAAGAAAGAGGTAGGGTATGCCCAGGTAGCGGCCAAAGTTTCCGGTAATGATGAAAAAGAGAAAAACCCAACAGAGCAGCATGACGTGGTTGCGTCTGAAATTGTTCACCAATAGCTGTATAGGGAAGGAGTAATAAAAGGCTTGTAGGGCGGCTTCCAGTCTTTTCATCGCAAAAAAGATAAGATTTTTTTATCAGACTACATATTAACTGACATTACGCAAAGATGCCACTTAGACACCAAGACACTAATTTTTTAGGCCAACAAACCATAGAAATAAATGGATTTCTTTGTGCCTCCCGAGTAATTCGGGAGTGCCTTAGTGGCAAAATGCGTGTAACATCACATATTAATTAGAGTTTTGTAAATCTATGTAATGACGCATTCCCAACGCCACCCCTATCTCCTAAAGGGGCACCCTGCCCGCAGACTTCAATAGAAAACAGTTTTTTAAAATTCAATTGGAAATTGTTAGATAATGTAAAACTATCTGATAGTCCGCAATCATACCATTATGCTGAGCAATGCGGCCCTGGAGCAATAAGTAAGTAGTCTATCTTAAATATTACATATTGCCTAAAAACAAAATTTTGAGTGGATTAGGTATGATTACAGACTATCATATAAAACTATGTTATGTCCTTTTGACACAAACTGTCATCATAAATTCTTTATTTGCAAGCATACTCTTTATATATAGATGCAGGTAGCCAACACAAAAATTTTCAGCATTTACCGCTCATCGGCAGGTTCGGGCAAAACCCGCACCCTGGCCAAGGAATACCTGAAACTGGCGCTGCGTTACCGGGCTAATTATTTCAAACACATCCTGGCAGTAACTTTCACCAATAAGTCGACCCAGGAAATGAAGCAACGCATTCTTAAATACCTCAACGACTTTGCCAATGGCATCAGCAATGATCTTGGGGATGAACTTAAAGAAGAGCTGAATCTTGATAACAATACCCTGCAACAGTACAGTCAGGAAGTGCAGCGGGAGATACTGCATAACTATTCACACTTTGCCATCAGCACCATCGATTCCTTTTTTCAAAAAGTGATTCGCTCTTTTACCCGTGAGGCGGGCATCATGGGCGATTATACCCTGGAGATGGACCAGGAAAAAGTAATTGATGAAGTGATTGATCAGCTGATTGATGAAATGGGCAGCAATGAAAGCCTGAGCAAGTGGATCATTCAGTTTACGGAAGAAAACCTGGAAGAAGGCAAAAGCTGGGATGTGCGCCACGGACTAAAAGAATTTACGAAAGAGATTTTTAAGGAAGATTTTAAACGCATTGAGCAGGAACTGATTGAAAAGACTTCTGAAGAAAATTATTTTCAAAACCTGATCCGGGATTTGCAAAAGCAGCGCGCTGTTTTTATTAATACCATCAGCAAGCTTGCCAAAGAGGCCATCAGCCTGATACATGAAAAGGGTTTTGCTAAAGAAGATTTTAAATGGGGAGGCGGAGCCTACAAGTTTTTGTTTGATTTGCAAAGCCTTGATGCAGTCAGCACGCTTGCAACGTTAGCTGTTCGTCCGCAGCGCGAATACCTGGAGGCTAAGCATTGGCCTGCACCAAAGCACAATCTTGCCGATGCCATAGAGCAATTGGCTGCTGATAAACTTGTACCACTATTAAATGAGATACTGGCTTTCAGGGAAAAAAATCTTGAAGTCAGCCTGAGTGCAGAGATGGTACTCAAAAACTTTTATGCCTTTGGTTTGATTGCCGATATCTCGCGCAAACTCTCGGCTTACAAAAAACAAAACAACCTGATGCTGATTGCCGATGCCCCGGCCTTGCTCAGCGGTTTGATACAGGATAGTGATACGCCTTTTATATATGAGAAGGTGGGTTCATTTTATAGAAATTTTCTTATCGATGAATTTCAGGATACTTCATTACTGCAATGGAGTAATTTTTACCCTCTCGTAAAAAACAGTTTAGACCAGGGTTATCCGGGCATGGTGGTGGGCGATGTGAAACAATCCATTTACCGCTGGCGCGGAGGCGATTTGAATTTATTGCAGCAAGGTTTGCAACAGCAGTTTGGGGCAGACCGTGTAGCCACACAAAACCTGGCTACCAATTACCGCAGTGCGGCCACTTTGGTTGATTTCAATAACCAGTTTTTTGCTGCTGCCGCTGACTTGGTGAAGCAAGTGAGCGGAAGTAATTTCATTCAGCAAGCTTTTGAGGATGTGGCGCAGCAAGTGTATCACAAAACAAAACCTGGTTATGTAGAAGCCAAATTTTTCATTGCGAAAAGAGGCAATCGCACATACACTTCAGAAGAGGAGGAAGAAGAGAACGAACACTGGAAAGCGCAGGCCCTGGTGTACATGACACAGCAGATTGAAACTTTGCAGGCCTCGGGTGCGCATCCCAAAGACATTGCCATACTGGTAAGAACCGGAAAAGAAGGTAAGGAAGTCGCTGCGCATTTGCTGCAACACAAAGCTTCGACTGAAGCAAAAGCAAATTGCAATTATGAAGTTATCTCCAACGACTCTTTATTATTAAGCGGAGCCGCTTCGGTGAATTTAATCTGTGCAGCCATGCGCATGCTCTGGCGCTGGAACGATGCCATGGCACGTGCGCAACTGGCATTTGAATACCAGCGTTTGTTCAGGCCTGCTCTTCCGGCTACCGATTTGATGGTAAAGAATCAGGCGGACTTTGAAGCAGCTTTACCAGCTGCATTTGTAAAAGAAGCGGCTGCATTGCGCAAGATGCCTTTGTATGAAATGGCTGAAAGCCTCTTGAAAATTTTTGAATTGCATAACATTCAGGGTGAGCTTACTTACCAGTTCAGTTTTCTGGATTTGCTGCTCGACTTCAGTAAAAGAGAGCGCAATGATTTGCACAGCTTTTTACAATGGTGGGAGGAGAACAAAGAAAAAAAATCCATTGAGCTGAGCGATGGCCTTTCTGCCATGCGCATACTCACGGTGCATTCTGCCAAAGGTTTACAGTTTCCTTATGTGATTTTGCCTTTCTGCACCTGGTCGCTTGACCATGATGGAAAAAAAGGTCCGATGCTTTGGGTGAAATCTGATGAAGGCATTTTTAAGGATAAGGGTTATTTCCCGGTGCAATATGCCAGCGCCATGGAGCAATCGTATTTCAAAGATTTTTATGTGGAAGAACGGGTGCGGGCATACCTCGACAATCTCAATCTCTTGTATGTAGCTTTTACACGTGCGGAAGCAGGCATGTTCATCATCAGTAATGTGGGAGAAAAACTGGAAGTCAAGCAAGACCCTGCTAATATGGCACAATTGCTTTTTGCGATTCTGAAAGAAAATCAAGTATGGCAAACACATTG
>DAOLDI010000346.1:0-3363 GCA_035327445.1 Cyclobacteriaceae bacterium
GAAAGAGCGATGTAATTGTAGGTGGTAACATTGGTAAGAATAAAGTTACACCCAATGAGAAAGCATTGGATGATTATGCGCAATGTTTTGAAACACTCTACCCATATGTTGATTATTTTGTTGTAAATGTTTCATCGCCCAATACACCAGGTCTGCGCGAGTTACAAGAGAAAGAGCCCTTACAAAAATTATTGAGCTATGTAAAGCAATTATCTCTTAGTAAAGAGAAACAAAAACCTGTGTTGCTAAAAATTGCTCCAGATTTAAGCGATTCACAACTGGATGATATAGTTGATATTCTCAAACAAACCCAAACAGACGGAGTAATTGCAACAAATACAACTATCTCAAGAGAAAACCTGCAATCCACTTCAGCCCAAATAGCAAAAATAGGTGCAGGTGGTTTAAGCGGAGCGCCCTTAAGTAATCGTTCAAACGAAGTGATTGCCTACTTAAGAAAGCAATTAGGAAAAGATTATCCCATCATCGGTGTTGGCGGCATCATGAGCGCGGCTGATGCAAAAGAAAAACTAAAAGCCGGTGCAGACCTTGTTCAGATTTACACCGGCTTTGTGTATGAGGGGCCAGGTTTTGTAAAGGAAGTCCTCAAACAACTCAGTTAGTTAAAAACTTGTATAGGTGCTTATGTCATGAAATTTAAGTATCTGCCACCTTAATCCAAGTGTAACTTCATGGCTGGCAAAATTAATTCCAACAGATTTATTGGTTGGCATTTCATAAACATAGCCAATGCGCAGATTATCCCCGATGTTAAAATTTACCAGTGCTCCGTACGTATGAAATTTTCTACTGAGTAAGCCTATGCCATAACTATTATCAATTATCATCAAAGAGCCAATGTCAATATTCGGGGAGGACCCACTTACAAAACTTCCCAATATAAATGGTTTAATTCTTACTCTGCTTGACAAGAAGATCATATAGGCAGCTTGTAAATAAAAATGTTGATTATAGAATGATACTTCTTCGCCTCCACTTTTCGTAGAAGATTTCAATAATCGCGGAACGGAAAGGCTTGCATAGATACGATCACTGGAATAAATAACACCGGTTCCAAAGTTTGGTGCAAACTCACTTATTCTACTTTGCAACAGAGGATCTCCTGGCGCAGCGTTTAGCTCATTATAATCATTCGTAAAATTCATTCCACCTGCTTGTAAGCCAAAAGAAATTCTGCTGCCATTTGTAAGTTCTAAATGATAGGCATATGTAGCAAAAAATTCTGTGGTATTACTTGTGCCTATTCTGTCGTTCATTGCAAAAAAGCCTACCCCCATTTTGTTTTCTACAAATGACATGTTGGCTGATGCACTCATGGTTACAGGGCTTCCGTCAAATCCTGCCCACTGCACCCTGTAAGCGCCCATGGCATTGAGGTCTTTGGAAAAACCTGAATAAGCAGGATTTAGTAAAAATGGATTGAATATATATTGCGAATACACGGGGTCTTGTTGCGCATAAGCTTTAATGCCTAAAACGAAAATGAGCAGGAATGAATATTTTTTCATAGCCTATCTGATTAAGGTTAAGTAACCTGATATTGGTTTAATATTTCCGGAGAACTCAATTTTATAGAAGTAGGTACCTCCGGGAAGTTCTGCTCCTGAATTACTCAATCCATTAAAAATGCGGTCATTATTATTGTAATTAGATATTTCAGCTACTACATCTCCCCACCTGTTGAAAATGAAAACTTTGTTTTGATCTGCGCCTTGAATTACATCAATATACTTGATCAGCATAAAATCATTAATGCCATCGCCATTTGGTGTAACGGCATTAAATACTACAACTTCACCTATTATTTCAATATCAATTACTTCTTGCGCACAAGCGCCAAGTAAATCACAAACTTCAATCGTTACCCTGTCAATTCCGGTGAAAGGATTACCGCTGTAATCGATGATCAAAATAAAAGAGGCATTGATGAAGGCCGATATACCACGTGAAGTTTCACCATTGATAACTCTGAGTGAGGCAAAGTCTATATTGTTATCCGGATCACTGACAAGGGCAGTCAGATCAATTTCAACACGCCCTTCTATTTGTGTAGCTACTACCTCTTTGCCAATAACAGGAGGTTGATTGGGTGTTGGGGGTACACATGGCGGTCCTTGTAATACAGATACAAAAACAGTATCCGAAGCCACACTTAGGCATGTTCCATCTCCGGTTTGAACAGTAAATTCTCCTGCAGTATTTACCAGAATTTGCCTGGTTGTCTCCCCGTTAGACCATTGATAGACAGAGAATCCGGCAGGAGCGGAAAGTAGAATAGCGCTTCCCTGGCAGATACTCAGTTCTCCGGATGGATTTATGATTGGCTTTTCAATGATGGTGATCTCAGCATTTACTGCAACCCGCTCACTCTCACAAAAGGTATCAGTATCAAAAATGCTTACATAAAAGCTTGTGCTTTCAGTTATCTCAGGTGTTTCAAATACATCTCCTGTAAATAAAATATCCGAAGTGGTTTCATCTGCATACCAATTATAAACCTGGTTGCCGGTAGCTCCGCTGGCAGTAAGTGTCAGCGTTCCAGTATCACATCTGCTTTCAGCTGATGTTACAGGTTCATCGGGTGGACTGCAGTCCAATACAATGAATGTTTCTGTTTCTACCAGGCTCCAGAAGTTATTGTTGTCTTTAACCCGGATGTTGAGCAAGTATTCTCCCGGATCAAGCCCTGTGCTTGCAACAGTAAATGTTTGATCTATTACTGCACCGGGTGTATCAATTGCTAGTGCAAAGCCTGCGCCTTCTCCCGGATCATCTCCGTCAAAGAAATATTCTGCTGCTACTATATCAGCCCCAGCACCGGTATCGGGAGAAACATAAAAGCCTCTGATCTCAAAGAGGCCCCAGGTGCCATCTGCATTTTGTGTACGTATAGCAAGAAAATGAAAACCGGGATTGAGGTTTTCACTTGGAATTTCAACAGTAAAATTGCTGTTTGGACCAGATGGAATAGAAAGAGAAGTACCATTGCCCAGTCCGGGATCCGCATCAAAGAAATATTCCGCGGCTACAATATCAGTTGGGTCAAGCGATGCTTCAGTAACATAGAAGCCCCTGCACTCAAAGAGTCCCCAACGCTCATCTGCTCCTTTTGTTCTTACAGCCAAAAAATGAAAACCTGGCTCTAAACCTGTGCTGGGCAGGTCAATAATTAAATTTACTGTGGCCCCAGGTGTAAGCGGAATTGCTGTGCCATTGCCTGCACCCGGATCAGCATCAAAAAAATATTCTGCGGCTGTTATATCAGCTGCATCATCTGTTGCAGCTGTGATGTAGAAGCCTCGACTTTCAAAAATTCCCCAACGATTATCAGCATCGCGCGTG
>DAOLDI010000347.1:0-3362 GCA_035327445.1 Cyclobacteriaceae bacterium
TTTCTACTCCTTGTAGTTTTTTCAATTCATTTACTATGGTATTATACCTGCCGTTGCCAGAGCGGTCCTTAATAGGAACAACCAGTACATTATTACCATCAAATCCTACCTGCGATGATTCCAGAAAATTAAGTTGTACACTTACAATCCAGGTGGCTGCAATCAATAAAATGGAAATAGAAAACTGGAAAGTTATCAGGGCCTTTCGTAACCCTGCTCTGCTTTTACCACCAATGTTCAGTTTATTGAGTGACGTGAATTGGGTTTGATTACTTTGCATGGCAGGGAAAAGGCCGGCAAGAAAAGCAATGATGAATACGCTGAGTAAACTTAATGCTATCAATTCTAAATTCCATTGAAATACAATCTGCCTGTCAGTAAGCTGATTGAAATAAGGGAGTATCCACCAGGCAAGCAATATGGCAATGAGCAATGCGGATAAACTAATCAGCAATGACTCTACCATGAAGTAAAGCGATAAATCATTTTTACCTGCACCTAAAATTTTTCTGATGTTCACTTCTTTTAAGCGTGCAGCTTGGGTGGCTGTAGAGAGATTGATAAAATTTGCTACGGCCATGATTAAAATAAAAAGTGCGATTGTGCCAAGAATGTATGAGTAAATCTCATTACTGTTGGCGCTTAACTCATCTTTGCGGTGCGAATGCAAGTGAATGGATGTAAGCGGCTGTAAAAAGAATTTTTCTTTTTCGGATACCCATGCCGGAGCAAATGTTTTGATGAAGTCAGGAAATTTTTCTTCAAGTGCATTGGGTGATGCATTAGGTGAAAGCATTACATACGTATAATGATCAAACTGCCCCCAATGCATGAGGCGGTTTTCTCCGAACAGCTCAAACAAACTTGAGAAAGTAATGAAAGCATCGGCAATGAAATGCGAATTGCCGGGTATTTCTTCCAGTATGCCGGTAACCTTCAGGTCAACCATATTGTTGAAGCGTATGCTTTGGCCGATGGCTTCTTTGTTCTGAAATAATTTCCGGGCAAGTTGTGCGGTGATCACTATGCTGTGATTATCGCTCAAGGCTTTAGCTTCATCTCCTTGCCTGAGCTTAAAATCAAAAACCTTAAACAGGGAACTGTCGGCAAAGTAAATGCGCTCTTCGTAAAAACTGTTTTCTTCAAAAGTCAGTAAATCAGTGCCAGGATTGTTTCTGATGCGCAGCACTTGTTCAACTTCCGGATAGTGCCCTTGCATATAATGTCCTATGGCTGCGCTTGACCTGGCCCAGTGTGTTACATTTCCTTCGTTGATGAAATCAACAACAAGGCGGAATGTTCTGTCAGCATTTTTATGGTACGTATCGTAACTGTATTCTTCCTGTACAAACAGCGCCACAAGTAAAAGGCAGGCAATGCCAAGGGCAAGTCCGCTTACATTGATAAGTGTAAATAACCTGTCTTTGTGAAATAATTTTCTGTAACTGATTACAAAAAATGACTTGAGCATGGGACGTTGATTAAAAATGATTTAGCAAATTCTGCTGAAATTAAATTATTCCAATGCCCTTAGCATAATTTTTCTAAATTCAACTTCCGAACCTTCGGCTTGTATGGCAATCTTGCCTTCGCTGGCTGTTGCATTTGTTCCATGATTGACCAATGTTCCGTTCACCCAAACTTTTATTTCATTGCCTTTGCATTCAATCTGCATATGGTTCCATTCACCCAAAGGTTTTTCCATGCCGTCTACCAGTTTTCTTATTCTCCTTTCTTTGCCTTCGGTAATGCCCCAGTTTTCTCTGGGTCCGCGCCTTGCTTCCATATCGGGTACAGTAATGTCTTCAACTATGCACCAGAAATCTCCGGCATTTTCGTGCATCATTTGTACTTCAAGTGATTGAGGAAACATGCCATACAAGGCACGGGGAGTTGAAGCA
Source organism: Cyclobacteriaceae bacterium (assembly GCA_035327445.1). GTDB lineage: Bacteria > Bacteroidota > Bacteroidia > Cytophagales > Cyclobacteriaceae > DAOLDI01. The sequence goes on from DAOLDI010000347.1 coordinate 1,902, forward strand.
TGCACCAGCACGCCACAGTTACCGGGTTCATCCGCAAATCGGTACTCCACCTCAAGTATGTAATTTTGAAAAACCGAATCTGAAATCAGGTGACCTTGCGGAGTGCCCAGGCTAACCAGTAAGCCTTCGCGCACGATGAACGGATTTCTCAAAGTAGAATCCTTATCCATATCAGGCACATCAATATGCCAGCCGCTTAAATCGTGGCCATTGAATAAACTATGGTAAACAGTTTCTTCTGTGCTTGCTACTTGTGTGCCGCAAGCAACTAAACATGCACTTATTATGATGCATTGTATTGTCTTCATAAGCCAAAAGTTAAGCTTATTTCTGGCTTTGTGTATTTGCTATTTCTTTAAGTGCGCTTATAAATACTTCAGTTGGCTGAGCGCCCGAAATGGCGTACTTACCATTAACTATATAAAAGGGCACACTGTTAATGCCCATGTTTCGGTTATGCAGTTGTATCCTGCTTACTGCTTGCAGACTTACATCGTCTTGCAGGGCATTTTCAATTTCCTGTTTGGTGAGGCCGGCACTTAATGCTATGTTTTTCAGGTTGTCGGTATGAGTTAAGTCGATGCCATCAGTAAAATAAGCTTTAAAAAATGCTTCAACTACTGGTATTTGTTTGTCAATCTGGCCGGCAGCCCAAATGATGCGATGTGCCTTTTTTGTATTGGGCGAAATTTGTTGTTTATCAAAATCGAATACTAAGCCTTCATCTGCAGCCACCTTTGTTACATGCCGGCTTATTTCATCGTACTTATTGGCCCCACCAAACTTGCTGCTCAGATATTCCTTTAGATTTGTGCCTGTTTCAGGCATATCGGGGTTGAGTTCAAAGGGCTGATATTGAAGCTCAAAACTGAATTCATGTTCCAATGCCTGTATGGCCTTTTCTAATCTGCGTTTGCCAATATAGCACCAGGGGCACACTACATCTGAAACAATACTGATCTGCATATTGGGTTTATCCATATTAATTTGATTTTTTAAGGAACAAATCAGGCTTTTGAAGGTTCATTTATTTGAAAGGGCAAAGTTTAAATTAGCATCGCAATTAGGCCCTAAATTGGTATCTTTGCCGCATTGAAAGTTTAAAAATTTAAAATAATGATTGAAGAAAAGTTGACATACAAAGTAAAAGACATGTCCCTGGCTGACTGGGGAAGAAAAGAAATTACCCTTGCTGAGGCAGAAATGCCCGGCTTAATGGCCCTGCGCGAAGAATATGGCAAGCAAAAGCCCCTAAAAGGTGCTCGCATTGCGGGTTGTTTGCACATGACCATTCAGACAGCAGTATTGATAGAAACTTTGGTTGAATTAGGTGCCGATGTATCATGGTCATCTTGCAATATCTTCTCTACGCAAGACCATGCAGCCGCTGCCATAGCTGCTGCAGGCATTCCGGTCTTTGCCTGGAAGGGCATGAACGAACAGGAGTTCGATTGGTGCATT
>DAOLDI010000348.1:0-3358 GCA_035327445.1 Cyclobacteriaceae bacterium
GCTGCACATCAGAATTCAGTTTTTAGTCTTACATATACTCCCGATGAACAGTTTCTCTTAAGCAGCTCGCGCGATGCCCGCATCAAACTATGGGATGCTGCAGCTGCTTACAGTTTGCTTAATGAAGTAGTGGCACACATGTATGCCATTAATCACTTGTATTTTAGTGCCGATGGCAAACATTTTGTAACTTGTAGCATGGATAAATCCATCAAGGTTTGGGATGCAGCCAGCATGAAATTGCTGAAAGTAATTGACAAATCGAGGCATGCCGGGCACGGAACCTCCGTAAACAAACTGTACTGGTCATCATTTAATAATTACCTGGTTAGCGCCAGTGACGATCGCAGTATATCTTTGTGGGATATTCAGTTTAACAAACATCAACACGCACCGAATTAATTATTAATATGAAAATTACACCACTTGATATCCGCCAGAAAACTTTTGAAAAGAATTTCAGGGGATATGATAAAGATGAAGTAAATGCTTTTTTATTATCACTTTCACAGGAGTGGGAGCGATTGATGGATGAAGGCAAAGAGATGCGCATAAAGCTTGAAGCGGCAGAAAGGGAAATTGTGAAGCTGCGTGAGGTAGAAAATTCTTTATTCAAAACACTGAAGACTGCAGAAGATACCGGTGCCAACCTGATTGAACAAGCACATAAAGCAGCAGAATTGCACCTGAAAGAAACCCAGATTAATGCAGAGGGAATGTTGAACGAAGCCCGCACCAAGGCAAAAGATACGATGGAAGAAGCCGAAATGCGCGCAAAAGAAATTCTGGATGAGATGGAAGACAGGCTTAAGCAACTCACCCAACAATATAAGAGCCTGCAATCACTTAGAGATGATGTGATGGCGGAGGTAAAAAGGTTTGCAAATGAGACCTTAGAAAAGGCAGAACGCATTGCCAAAAACAAAGAAGACTTTGATGCCGATAAGCACCTTTCTATGGCGCGCAAAGAAGTAAACAAATCTTTATTCCCAAATGATAATGCCCCAAAGGCACAGCCCACAGCTGCAGAGAAATTTCAGGTAAAAGCTGAGCCGGTAAAGCAAGCACAAGCACAGCCTGTGGCATCACCCAAAAAGTCAGGATCATTTTTTGATGAGATTGATTAATGGGTAAAGTTGCTTTGTATGGGTTGGAGTTCCACGCCTATCATGGTGTGTATTTGCATGAGCGCACATCCGGCAACAAATTTCAGGTAGATATAATTGTAGAAACAGATTTTGATGATGCAGCCTATGAAGATGAATTGAGCGGTACTATCAATTATGAAGATCTCTACAAAATTGTAAAAGAAGAAATGGAGAAACCTTCGCGGCTGCTGGAAACAGTAGGCCACCTGATTACCATAAGAGTGTTAGAAAATTTCAGTAGCGCAAGAGAAGTTAATGTTGAAATAGCCAAGTTCAATCCGCCTATTGGTGGAGTATGTAAAAAAGCCAGTGTTACAATTAATAAAAAGAGATGAAAAAATTATTCCTTACATTGCTGATGCTTGCACCCATAGTATCAATGCATGCCCAGGACAAAGCCTTATACAAAGTGTATACCCGCGAAGGCAAGCCGGCAGATTACCAAAGTATTTTAAGAAGAGCAGAAAATGTACAAGTGATTTTATTTGGCGAATTGCACGATAACCCCGTAATACACTGGCTTGAATTGCAATTGCTCAAAGACCTGCACGCTAAAGATGCCAACATCAGTATTGGTATGGAAATGTTTGAAGCTGATGATCAGATTGTGTTGGATGAGTATTTGACAGGGGTCATTGAAGAGCGGCATCTGACTGCTGAAGCAAAACTCTGGAACAATTATAAAACAGACTACAAGCCTTTAATTGAATTTGCCAAAGCCAACAAGCTGCCGGTGGTAGCTTCTAATATTCCCAGACGCTATGCCAACCTGGTGTACAGAAAAGGTATTGATGCTTTACTGGAACTAGATGAGCAAGCCAGAAATTGGATTGCGCCCTTACCTGTTGAAATTGATTTGAATTTACCCGGCTACAAAAGCATGATCAGTTCAATGGGCGGGCATGGCTCTGCTGCAGCTGCTGAAAACCTGGCGCGTTCACAGGCCATGAAAGATGCCACCATGTCCTATTTTTCAGTGCAGCATTTACAGAAAAATCCGGGCCGATATATTCATTATCACGGCACCTATCATTCAAAAGACTTTGAAGGAATTTATTGGTATTTGAAGAGAGCCATTCCTGATGTTTCAACTGTCATTATTCATGCGGTTGAACAACAAGACATTAATACTTTGGATGAAAGTCATAAGGGCAGTGCCGATTTCATCATCGTAACGCCAGGTGATCTGATTAAAACTTACTGATTTTTAATTATTGGGTTCGCTTTCTGCAAACATAAAGCCGCGCGCATCTGCGCCATCATGAAAGTCTACCACCTTGCCAATAACATACATGGTATGTCGCTTATCTACCAGCACAGGAATTTGTTCAACTTCATACTGCAGATCGGTTTCTTTGGCTTTATCGAAGCCCAGCATCAGGGCAGCGCCTCCGCATCCTGCACCTTTTATGCCTACACGCAGGGCATAATCAGCCGGTATGCCTTTGGTTTGCATGATCTTTTTTATTTCTGCTGCGGCTTTGGTACTAATACCCACTGGCTTGATGTCTTTAAACATGTGTAAATGGCGTGAATCGTTCAAAATTATTTAATTTTCGAAGACTATAACATTAAACTATGGAAGCGTTAATTGAGTTCGGCAAATTATTAATACCCGCAGCTTTGGTACTGTATGCCATGTACCTGGTGGTAAGAGCACAGCTTTATAAAGAACTGGAGCAGAAAAGGATGGAAGTGAGAGGCCGCAGCATTGAAAGTGTTTTGCCCAACCGCCTGCATGCCTATGAACGAATGACCCTTTTTCTGGAAAGAATAAATCCGCAGAGTTTAGTCATGCGCCTGAATACAGGTAAGTTCAGCGCGGCAGAATTGCACGCCATGATTTTGCGCGAGATACGTGATGAGTATAATCACAATGCATCGCAGCAAGTGTATATGAGTGATGAAGTTTGGGAACTGATTAAAAATGCCATGGAAGATTTGATTCTGCTGGTAAACGATGCCGCCAAAGAAACCCCTGAAGATGGAAGCAGCCTCGACTTATCAAAAAAGATTTTCGAAAAAATTTTACAACGCGAATTTGATCCCGTACAACACGCCCTGGTAGAGTTAAAAAAAGAAATCAGGCAAACTTTCTGAAAATGAAAGTCGAGGCCTTTGAGTTTCTGGATGTATGCCATCTTTATTGATGCAGTAATTGAAATTTTTACACTTCTTGCATATCGTGTCAATTTTGTCTTGCTTGATTG
>DAOLDI010000349.1:0-3356 GCA_035327445.1 Cyclobacteriaceae bacterium
GTATTTTCTGAAGCACGCTTAAAAGCACAATGCAGGGTAGGAGCAATCACCAGGTATTGGTTATCTGCTATTGCAGGATTCTTTGCGCTCTTGCGCACATGATTGTATAGCGCAAGGTTAGGCGCAGCGGCCACATCATACCATGAAACAAACCAAAATGCCGGAACTTCCATGGGCATATCATCATGGTACAATCCGCCTTCAAACCAGGCAGGGTCATTGGGTTTGCGTACAATCATTTTATCGAATACTCCTTTTTGTCCGTTTACATTTTTGATGATGTCCTGAACAGGCAAATGTGATAATCCTTCAGCCCAATCTACGCGTGGCATCTCGGTGGCCAAATCATAAAAGCGTGAAACACGAATCAAATCCTCTTGCGGAATATCTTTTGGAAACATGGGGCGGTAAATGTCATTCTGTGTGCCATACAACCAGGCAGTGAATAACATTTGATGTGCACCACCTCTGTACCAATTGCCTTGTTCATAGTATTCACCTACTCTGCCTACACCTGCACCATAACCTTGTGGTACCATGGCAGCCAAAGCCGGGTGACCCAATGAGGCCACCGCCATTTGCCACTCGGCAGTAGACGAGCATCCAATTAAACCAATCTTCCCGTTCGACCAGGGCTGCTTCGACATCCAGTCGAAAGCATCATAACCATCGGTTAGCGGTGTGCCAAGTATATCCCATTCACCTTCAGAGAAAAAGCGGCCGCGCTCGTTTTGCACCACATAGGCATAGCCACGCGAAACTGCATCGTAGGCAGCTTCCATGGTACGTGTGCGCATTTGACCGTCACCCCAGGTATTGAAATTATAAGGCGTTCTTGAAAACACGATGGGCACTTTGGCATCACCTTTAGGCCGGTAGATATCTGTGGCTAGCCGTACACCATCGCGCATGGGCATCATCACTTTTTGTTCGATGATGGCAATGGCTTCGAGTTTTTTTACAATGTCATCTGATGATTGCGCAAAAACAGATGCTGCAATGAGCAGGAGGGAGAAAAGGGTAGATAGCTTTTTCATTGATTTTGGCTTAATGAGCAATAATATAGAAATTTCAATTGAGCTGATGAGGAAATTTCTATGAGTATTCAGGTAGATATTATGTAAGGTCTAATGGATGTTTTAGGATTAATCTTTATCTTTAATTATCTGGATTTTGTGTTGTATTAAACTAAGCAATTATGAAAAAGCTAATCGCCATCATTTCTATTTCATGGTATTGCCTGCAGGTTTCTGCACAGACTGGAGAGGAAATGCTTAAGAAAATGTATGATGCATTACACAGCATAGAAAACATGAGTTATGTGATGCACAGAGTTGACACATTTGTGAGCGGAACTGCAAGAAGTAGTATAGGCTACGCCATACTTCAAAAGAATACAGGCAATGTAGAATTCCCTTTTTTATTATACGGAAGGAATGGAGACAAATTCGAGTTTATTTTCAATGGTGATGATGCAATGGATGTAAATCACCATGAAAAAACTTTTGAGTTCTTATTTTCAAAACATTACAGAACTTTTATTGGACATCCGGCTGGCCAGATGATTATGCCTGAAATTGTATTACCAGAATTACCTTTTAACCAGCAGCGAGGTTATGGTTATAGGGAAGTAACTTATAAAGAAAAACCTGATAGGTATATTATTACTTTAAAGTATCCGGATTACCCTGTTTTTGATATTCAGAATCAGTTTAAGGAAATCCATATTGATAAGCAGTATTTTCTTCCTTTTTATACATACCATTTTTTAGAGACTTCTTTAGGAGAAAGACAAGTAAACGAGATGACATTGACTGAAGTAAAAGTTAATGAGCCAGGTATTAGAGTTCCTGATTTTGATTATGAGCTTCTGGCGAGCTACGAACAGATAGAGCGGGATTACAGTTTTGTTAATCAGTTAGGAAAATTATTAGGAATGGCTGCCCCTGAACTTGAACTCGAGAATTTAGAAGGCGAACGCGCAAAACTTTCAGACTTAAGAGGCAAAGTGGTACTGCTTAATTTTTGGGAGATATGGTGCGGACCCTGCATTGAAAGTATTCCTAAAATCAAAGAGATGGTTGACAAGTATACTGAAAAAGACTTTGCTGTTTGGAGTGTGGTAAGTGATGATAAAACCTTTTCTAAAGTACCTTCATTTGTTACGCGAAGAGATTTTAACTATCCTGTGTATTATGGCACTAAAGATGATGCAGAAAAATATTATGTAAAGGGAGTTCCTGAATATGTCATCATCGACAGAGATGGTATCATCAAATATGCAACTGCAGGATACTCAAAAAATATCGAGGTAGAGTTGAATAAACTTCTTTTGGAGTAAGGTGCTAAGTATAACACAGACATATCTTACTGAAATAGTTATCTTTACCGTATGAAATCGCCATCAAAATGTATTACATCCAACACGATGTTAATTCAGGCGATTCACTGTCTGCCGTCCCGAGACTTCGGGAGGCAGGCATCTGACCTTAAGCATAAAATTATTAACAGATGAATATGAAATATCAATTTACAGCGGTTATTGAGCGGGAAGGGCAGGGATATGTTGCCTTATGCCCGGAGTTGGATATTGCCAGCCAGGGCGATACGGTGGAAGAGGCAAGGACAAATCTTAAAGAAGCTGTTGAACTATTTTTTGAGCACGCTTCTGCGGCTGAAATCAAGGAGCGTTTGCATGAAGAAATATTCATTACCAGAATGGAAGTAAACATTGGGTAAGCTCAAAATCTTATCCGGCAAAGAAGTCTGTAATATTTTAATTGCAAATGGTTTTGTACAGGTTCGTCAAAAAGGAAGTCACATCATCATGCAGTTAAAAACTGGTAATTCGACTATCACAGTACCAGTACCTGACCATAAAGAAATCAGGCTAGGTACATTACAATCAATTATTCGTCAATCGAGGTTACCAAAAGTACTTTTTGAACGTTAAGCCCTTAGCATTCTTTTGGACATCCAGCTCTAACTGAGCGCTTCCTAAAGCAATAAAACCCTAAACATTAAATTCTATTCCCTCAGAACATTATCCCGCCCAAAGGGGTTAAATTTGTACTTATTTCCCTAAAGGCATGAATGCAAGCGGCATAGCCCAAATCAAACAATATTGTAATAGTCTTACGGCCTATTCCAGGCGTAAAAGCATAGAAGTAAACATAGGCGATGTGCCCCTGGGAGGTCAAAACCCCATCCGGGTGCAGTCCATGACAACCATTGATACCATGGATACCCTCGGCTCGGTGGAGCAAACCATTCGCATGGTAGAGGCCGGCTGCGAATATGTGCGCATTACCGCCCCCAGTATTAAGGAAGCCCAGAACCTGGAAGAAATCAAAAAG
>DAOLDI010000350.1:0-3354 GCA_035327445.1 Cyclobacteriaceae bacterium
GTACTGATGGTGGCCAGACATGGAAGAAGACTTTGTATATCAACGATAGCACCGGTGTGATAGACATGGTGATCAATCCGCAAAACCCAAATCAATTATGGGCAACATCATGGGAACGCACGCGCAAAGCATGGGATTTTAAAGGTAACGGACCCGGTTCAGCCATTTACAGATCTGATAATGGTGGCGATACATGGTTCAAAGTAATGGATGGTTTTCCGCAAGGCGCGCAAGTAGGCAGAATAGGATTGGCAGTAGCAGCCAACAAACCCAATGTAGTATATGCATTTTTAGATAATCAGGCAGAGATACCCGCAACAGCAAGACCCGCGGCAGCATCAGATGTCTTGCAGGCAAGCAGTTTTACCAACATTTCAAAAGATGATTTTTTAAAATTGGATAACCGCGGATTAGAAGCTTTTCTCAGAAGAGGTTTTCCGGCCAAATACACTGCAGAGCAGGTGAAGAAAGATGTGCGCGAAGGCAAGTATGAACCTAAAGCCTTAAGCGAATATTTTGGAGATGCCAACGCAGCTTTGTTCAATTCAAGAATTGTTGGCGCTGAATTGTATCGTTCAGATGATAGTGGTGCTACCTGGAAAAAGATGAACAGCTATGACCTTGATGGTATCTATTTTACTTATGGATATTACTTCGGTGAAGTGCGCGTTTCTCCAACAGATGAAAACAAAGTTTATATTTTTGGTGTACCCTTGTTAAAATCTAATGATGGTGGCGTTACTTTCCACCGTATTGATACTGTAGGTAATGTACATGTTGATCATCAGGCATTATGGATTAATCCAAATGATGCAGAGCATTTGATATTAGGAAATGATGGTGGCTTATATGTAAGCTATGATGAAGGAGCCGTTTGGTCGCACATTAATAATATGCCGGTAGGACAATTCTATACCGTGAATGTGGATATGGAAACACCTTATAATGTGTATGGTGGTTTGCAGGATAATGGCGTGCTAACCGGACCATCCAAAACTTTTGGTTTCAGAGGCGCAAGCAGAACATGGGAAGCTATAGGTGGTGGAGATGGTATGTATGTTGCACCAGACCCGCGCAACAGCAGGCTTGTGTATCTGGGCTCTCAGTTTGGTAATTATATCAGGTTAAACAGAGCAAACAATCAACGCGTGCGCATTACGCCTTCGCATGATATTGGTGAACCTGTTTTGAGATGGAACTGGAGAGCGCCACTCATTTTGAGTTCGCACAATCCTGATATCGTTTACATGGCTGCGCAACGTGTGTACCGCAGCATGAATAAAGGAGATAACTGGGAAGCCATCAGTCCTGATCTAACCAAAAACAAAGCACAGGGAAATGTGCCCTTCTCAACCATCAGCACCTTAGCAGAATCTAACTTGAAGTTCGGATTGATCTATGCCGGCACGGATGATGGAAATGTGTACGTAAGCAAAAATGCCGGAGGTACCTGGGAAAGAATTGATAATGGTTTGCCGCAAGACCGATGGATCAGCAGTGTATATCCATCAACGCATGATGAAGCAACGGTGTTTGTTTCACTTAATGGGTATAGAAATGATGAGTTCAAAACGTATTTGTTTATAAGTAAAGATTACGGGAAGACATGGACATCCCTAAAAGGAAATCTGCCTGAATCTGTTGCCAACGTTATTGTGCAAGATCCGGTGAATGCTGATTTGCTGTATTGCGGTTTGGATATCGGCACATTTGTAAGTCTTGATGCAGGCAAAAACTGGCATTTGTTAAACCAGGCTTTGAATGTAGCTTCTTATGATATGCTGGTACATCCAAGAGACAATGAGCTGGTTATTGGCACACACGGCAGAAGTATCATCATTGCAGATGTAAAACCTTTGCAGGCTCTGAAAGATGGCGCATCAGCCAAAGGCATTGTTGCATTTAAAGCAGATCCTGTGAGATATAGTGAAAGATGGGGTCAGCAGATGTACGGATGGGCTCCGGCACTTGAGCCAAGCACTTCATTCTTTTATTATGTAGGTAAAGCAGCCAATGAAATTACAGTTGAAATTTATGATGAAAAGAATGCATTGGTAAGAACTTTGAAGAGCAGGGCTGATGCGGGTTTTCATACACTAAACTGGGATTTGAAAATTGCTCAGGCGCAAGAGACCGCAGCCAAGAGGGGCAAAAATGCAAGTCCTTCGGCCCCTGTTATGACTTACGCAGGCAGAGCTAAGTATAAAGTCAGGTTCATCAATGGTAATGAAAGAGCCGAAATTGATTTTGAAGTGAGATGATTTGATAGTTTTAAAGAAGAAAGTCCATCTGAAACCAGGTGGACTTTTTTATTTTGTACTGAGCCAGTCTTTGCAATGTTGTTCAATCTCAGGAAGAAATGCACTGAACTCTTTGGAGAATTCATCATAAAAGATTTCAAGATCTTTACTGGCATGCTGCATGTGGGACTCGAAACTTGTTCTGCGCGACATGCCGGTTAGTGCGCGGTTAATTCCTTCAATAGTTCTGTAATTGTACAGCCAGTCGTATTGTATCATATAGGGCAGCATGTGCCGGGCTTCTTCAGGTAAAATTGGTTTGGATGATCTTATCACTCCATAAGCGTACTGGCTGTATTCATGAAGTGGTTTGTGATGAAATCTCTCCCAGTTTTTCGCGAGGAAATGATCGTAGAATACATCTACAATTACACCGGCATAATGCCGGTATTTTGGTCTTAGCCTTTCTTTGCTGGCTGCCACAGCCGGATGTGCATCGGTAAACTGATCTATGCTTCGATGTAACATGATGCCCCGTACTATTTCATCATGATACTGCTTCAGTTGTTCTTTACCTTTCACAAAATCTCCCATGAAATTTCCGGTAATGATATTTTCATTTTCTCCTGACAAATACAAATGACCCAGAAAGTTCATGAATTGCTAAGCGTTGGGGTAAAATTGAAATCACAATCTGCAATAGTTTTACTGTAGTAACAAATTAATACATCAACATGCAGCAATAATTGATGCAATAGAATAAGAACCCTACCCTATTTCATAAAGTTTCATTAAGTTAGGCCATACTTAAACTTATTTGATGATGCATAAAATTCTTTCCTTAATCTGTCTGCTTAGTTTGGTACTGGCAGCACAGGCACAGCGCACACTCATTCATTGCGGCAATTTGATTGATGTAAAAAATGGTAATACCAGAACTCAGGTTACCATTGTAGTTGAAGGTAACCAGATTAAAGTCATTGAAAATGGATTTACGAAGGCAGTAAGAAATGATCTGGTAATAGACCTGAGCAAAAAAACCGTGATGCCCGGCTTAATTGATATGCATGTGCACATTGAAGGTGAAACCAATAAAGACCAGGCACTTCAACGC